>CAYTUH010000117.1:0-7352 GCA_964441165.1 uncultured Syntrophaceae bacterium | reverse complement strand
TCCAATAATTGCAAGGCGTTTATTCTTCTCAACCTCCTGCTCCATTTCCTTTATGACGGTACGATCCTCAAAAATGAGAATATTTCCTATCTTGCTCCGGGTATGGTCATAAAGCGGATGAACGGAAAACCTGAGTATCTTTTCATGATCGCCTTTCGCAAGAAAGGCGATATCGAAATGGGTGCGGTTGAGGGTCAGCAGTTTCATTTGCTTTGTAAGTTCAGGAAATATTGTATTGATATTCCGGTTTATAACCTGCTGGATGCGGTACCCGCACATCTCTTCCGCCGCACGATTGCAGGATTTCACCCGCCCTTCGGGATCAATCGTCACGATTCCCACGCTGACCGATTCGATAATGCTCCGATGGAGCAGATCCAGTTGATTGAAGGCACTTTCCTTCTGGGAAAGCAGCGTCCGCACCTTTCTCTCCTGCTCCACCACAAAGCTTGCGAGAAAGGCAATGATGTAGAACGACAGAACATAGGTGAAGATTCTTGAAAAAACATACCCTCCGCTGAAATCATAGGAATGGACCTCGCCGTACAAAGGATGGATCAGACCGACGTATTCCAGCTGCATGAGTATTCCGTAAAGGGCACTGCTCACCGTCGCTATGAAGAGAGCTCCCTTTTTCCCGCCAAAGAGCACCGTATAGATAATGACCAGTGGATACAGGGTCACATAGATGCTTTCGATGCCACCCGTCACATAGACAAGGGACGTGATGAGCATGACATCCATCATGCTCTGGACAAAGACGTTCATGAGAACATCCCGCACCAGGCGCTGTAAAAGCACGTACAGGATCGAAAGAAGATAGGTCACGGCGATGACGAAATAGATGCAATAGAGGGATGCCTGAAAGAGTGACTCCGCTCCCTTTATCTGAATGAATGCCGAAATGCCGAGCAGCACGGAAACGATGACGACCCGGTAAAACATCAACCACCCGAGTCTTTTTCCTAAATCCCTGGGGCTCTGTAAAGAGATCACGCTATGCATTATCCGGTAAACCGCCTCTATTGCCGATAGGTATTATCCGTGATATAAGGTGACGACACTGTCATGTAACGCATATATACAACCATATCCCCCCATACGAAATCATATGAAGAAACCGGTCATCCTACCGCTCATCGCGCTGGTGACGGGAATAATCACGGCCGCGGCCATGCACATTCCCGCTTCCGCCCTGTATCTGTTCCTTTTTCCGTGCATGGTGTGCCTTTCGCTTTCCCTTATAAAGAAGATGCCCTTCCTTGCCGTCATCACGCTTGTTCTGTCCTTCTATTTCCTGGGAGCACTCCATATAAACCTCTATTGTAATCCAAAGTCCAGCAAAAAAGATATCTGCCGCTTTACCGGCGAACCGGGAACAGTGACCATAGAGGGCGTTATCTCCCACCCTCCCCGCATCTCTCATGACAAAACCCGCCTCGTCATGGAATCGGTCCGTATTCTCAGGGAAAAGACTGCCCTTCCGGTATCCGGCAACGTGCTCCTGACACTCAAGGGCAGCGAGTATCGGTACGCCTACGGCGACTATATACGCGCCGAAACGAAGCTCAGGAGACCTCACAGTTTCAAGAATCCCGGGGGATTCGACTATGAACGGTACCTTCTTTATCAGGGCATCGGGGTGCGGGGGTTTGTGGGCGACCCTTCCCGCATCGTAAGAATCCGCCAAAACTGCGGAAACAGCATGCGGGGCATGATTGAACGTTACCGGACCCTGATACGGGACACAATAAGCGGTACCGTTCCCGAACCGGAAAGCCGGATCCTCCACGCACTCATACTGGGCGAGCATGAAGGAATCCCCGATCGGGTCCGTGACAATTTCAACCGCGCAGGAGTTTCCCACCTCCTGGCCATTTCCGGGCTTCATGTCGGCATTGTGGCGTCCCTTTTTTTCTTCGTCATCAAGACGTTGATGAAGCTCTCCGAATGTCTGCTCCTGCGCTTTAATATCATCAAGGTGTCGGCCTTTCTTTCCATCATGCCGATTATCGGCTATGCATCCATTGCCGGGTTCCGAATATCAACGATCCGTGCCACCATTATGATTCTTGCCTTCACCGTTGCACTCTTAATCGGCAGGGAACGCGACCTCTTGAACATCCTCGCCTTTGCCGCACTTTCCATACTGGTATTCGATCCGACGTCACTCTTCGATGTCTCATTCCAACTCTCCTTTGCTGCGGCGGCGTCAATCCTGATGATTGTACCCATGGCACAGTCTCTTCTCTATCGGAAAAAGCGGAATGACATGAACCGTTTTCTGCGCTCCGCTTGCAGCATCGCCCTTTTTGTCACCGCCAGCCTTGCCGCTACGGCAGGAACGGCCCCCCTGATAGCCCTTTACTTCAATCGCCTTTCCACGCTCACGCTTCTTTCCAATCTCTTCCTGATTCCCCTTATCGGGTTTCTTGTCCTGCCGCTCGGGATCGTTTCGACCATAATGGTTCTCATCTCGCCATCCCTGGCGGCGCTCTCATTCTGGTTCGCCGGCTTTTTCGTGGCCCTTGCACGGGCGATCATCGACTTCATGGCCTCATTTCCTCTGTCCATCATCACCATGGCCACACCTTCGCTTCTTGAGATCACCCTCTATTATCTCTTCCTGATCTGCCTGATCGGACTCATCGCGGCATCTCTTTCCGGAAAGCGCCGCCTTCCATACGGGATCATACTCGCGGTCATTCTGTCGATCTTCGTCACACAGGCGCTCTGGTTCCACTATCAGGATCGCTGCGGCAGCAATCTCGAAATAACCTTCATCGACGTGGGGCAGGGCAGCTCCACACTCATCAAGTTTCCGGGAGGAGAAAAAATGCTCGTCGACGGCGGCGGCCTCTATGATACCTTCGACATCGGGGAATACGTGGTGGCACCCTTTCTACTGCATGAAAAGATCAAAGGGCTCGACGTGGTAGTACTCACCCATCCCGACAGGGATCATCTGGGGGGACTTCCCTACATACTCGAACACTTTGAAACAGGCGAGGTATGGACAAACGGGGAATCGTCAGGAACGGCCGTCTATCACGATTTCATCGCCACTATCGATCATGCTGCCATACCTCACCGAATAATAAGTACCGCCACTGAACCTGTACTCTTCGGAAACACAAAGATTACCATATTGAACCCGCCGGAGGCGGTTGACGGAAAAAATCCGGGAACGTGCGACAGCACGAATGATAATGGCATCGTCATGAAAATCGAGAACGATACCATCGCCCTCCTGCTCTCCGCCGATATTTCCAGTATGGTGGAACACCGGCTTTCCGAAGGCGACAGGTTTTTGAAAAGCACCGCCCTTCTGGTCCCCCATCACGGCAGCAGAACGTCGAGTTCACAATCCTTCGTCGAGGCAGTCCGTCCGGATATCGTCATCATAAGCTGCGGCTTCGAAAACACATTCGGTCTTCCTCACCCGGAGGTGATCGAACGATATGAGAATATCGGTGCGGACATTTTCAGGACGGACCTCCACGGCGCGGTTACATTGATCGCAGGAGAAGACCGCATCGAAGTCCGCAGCGAGCGACGCCGTAACGGCGCAGGGGCAAATTGAAGACCCTAACCTGCGGCAACGGCAGGTGAATATCGCGTTGTCCCCTCTCCTTCTCTCACCTGAATATGTGTTGCCTTTCGGGGGGATATGTGTTATCAACTCACCCCTTAAGAAGAAGGAGAAACCCGAACATGGTCAAGATAACATCGGTCAGAGGATTCAAGGACATCCTCCCGGAAGAAACGGGCAAGTGGCAATACGTTGAAAAAACGGCACGGGACGTCTTCGCACATTTCGGCATTCAGGAAATACGGATTCCCATTCTCGAAAAAACGGAGCTCTTCGAGCGCGGCATCGGAGAAACAACCGATGTTGTTGAAAAAGAGATGTATACCTTTCAGGACCGCGGCAACGAGTACCTCACGCTCCGTCCGGAAGCGACGGCATCGGTCATCAGGGCATATATCGAACACCACATCTATGAAACGCAGCCACTGGCAAAGCTCTTCACCATTGGTCCCATGTTCAGACGGGAGCGTCCCCAGAAAGGCCGTTTCCGGCAATTTCATCAGATCAACGTGGAATATATAGGAATGGACGACCCCCGTGTCGATGCCGAACTCATATTCATGCTTATCCATTTCCTCGGCACGGTGGGACTTGACCGTTTGAACCTCGAGTTGAATTCCCTTGGCTGCGCGCAGTGCAGACCGCCCTTCCGGCCAAAACTGATCAGCTTCCTCCAGGGAAAGGAGGAACATCTCTGTCCCGACTGCCGGCGGCGACTCGAAACAAACCCCCTGCGGGTGTTCGACTGCAAGGTGGAAAGCTGCCGCGCCGTCCTCGCCGATGCGCCGGTCATTCTCGACTTTCTCTGCACGGAATGCCTCGACCACTTTCACGCGGTACAGGAATATTTAACGTCACTCGGCGTGTCATTCTCCATCAATCCGGTCATGGTGCGGGGCCTCGATTATTATACCCGGACGGCCTTTGAGGTCACCACGGAATCTCTGGGCGCGCAGAATGCCGTCACGGGTGGAGGCAGATATGACGGTCTGGTCGGACAACTGGGGGGACCGGATATCCCGGGAATCGGCTTCGCCATCGGCTTTGAACGACTGGTTTCCATGATACCGAAGGAAGACGTTGATTTTCACACGCAACCCGATCTCTTCATTGCCGCACTGGGTCAGGACGCTCAGCGATTTGCCTTCCAGGTATGCAGCACCCTCAAAAAGGCGGGACTGCACGCGGAAATGGATTACTCAGACAAGAGTCTGAAAAGCCAGATGAAGCGGTCCGACAAATTGAACTGCCGTTACACGCTGATCATCGGCGACAACGAGATTGCAGAGAGAAGGGCCAACCTGCGTGACATGGCAAAGAAACACCAGGTCGCCGTCGATATTGACACCGTCGGCGGAGCGGTCGAAAAACTGGTGCACGTCATGACAACCTGCGACTGACTTTTCCGGTCTCAGGATCATTTTTTTTCATGTAAAAATTCAGAGTGAGGTTTTACTATCGTGTCGACATATATTACGGAAAAGAAAAGAACCCATTATTGCGGAAATCTCGGTGCAGCCCATGTTGGGACCGAGGTGGTGCTCATGGGGTGGGTCAACCGGAGACGTGACCTCGGAAACCTTATTTTCGTGGACCTGCGTGACCGGGAAGGCCTCGTACAGATTGTATTCAACCCGGAAGAAAACCCCGCCGTTCACGAAAAAGCCCGCGCGATCAGGCATGAATATGTCATTGCTGTGACGGGAATCGTGCAGCCGCGGCCGGACAACATGGTGAACCGGGATCTGAAAACAGGTGAAATCGAGGTTGTGGTGAGCGATCTCGAAATCCTGAACGATTCAAGGACACCGCCCTTCCATATCGACGCCGATGCGGACGTCTCGGAGAACCTCCTCCTGACCTACCGCTACCTTGACCTGCGCAGGCGGACGCTCCAGGAAAATCTCATGCTCCGGAGCACCGTCGCAATCGAAACACGGAACTACCTCCGCGACGAGGGATTTATTGAGATTGAAACGCCCTTTCTGACGAAGAGCACTCCCGAAGGTGCACGGGACTATCTCGTGCCGAGCAGGGTGAATCCCGGCATGTTTTATGCCTTGCCCCAGTCACCGCAGTTGTTCAAGCAATTACTCATGGTCTCGGGGTTCGACAAGTATTTCCAGATCGTCAAATGCTTCCGGGATGAAGACCTCCGTGCCGACCGCCAGCCTGAGTTCACCCAGATCGACATGGAAATGTCCTTTATCGATGAAGAAGACATTATCACCATGATGGAAGGCCTGATGGTCCATATCTTCAAAAAGGGAATCGGCGTCGAGCTTGAGAGACCCTTTCCCCGTCTCACCTATCATGAGGCAATGGAACGTTTCGGAAAGGACAACCCCGACAGGCGATTCGGCCTCGAGCTGAAGGAGATTACCGATATCGTGCGCACCTGCGATTTCAAGGTATTCAGTGACACCATCTCCAACAAGGGGATTGTCAAGGCACTCAAGATCGATGAAGGATCGACCCTGTCAAGAAAAGACCTCGATGGACTGGGCAACTTCGTGAGCACCTACCGCGCCAAGGGAATCATATGGGCGAGAGTCACCGAAGAAGGCTGGACATCATCCATCGCAAAATATCTGAGCGCAGACCAGATAGGAGAAATCAATACAAGGATCGGGGCGGGACCGGGCTCCATCATCATCATTGTTTCCGACACCCCGTCAATCGTGAATGACGCGCTGGGAAACCTGAGAGTCATGCTTGCACAGAAGCTCAACCTGATCGAGGCGGGGCGATACGCATTCACCTGGATCACCGAATTCCCCATGTTTGAATTCAGCGAAACGGAGAACCGCTACCTCGCCAGTCATCACCCCTTTACCTCCCCTGTGGCCGAGGATGTTCCCCTTCTCAAAGAGGACCCCGGCAGAGTACGGGCCCGAGCATACGATCTTGTGTTGAACGGCTCTGAAATAGGTGGCGGCAGCATCAGGATCCACCGGCAGGATATCCAGTCGATGATCTTCGATGCCCTCGGCCTGGATACGGCCGAGGCACGCGCGAAATTCGGATTTCTCCTCGACGCGCTCTCCTACGGTGCACCGCCACATGGCGGCATCGCCTTTGGGCTCGATCGCATTATCATGCTCATGACCGGCGCGGAATCAATCAGGGACGTGATTGCCTTTCCTAAAACACAGAGGGCCACCTGTCTCCTCACCGGCGCCCCTTCAGCGGTGATTGATGCACAGCTCTCTGAACTTTCGCTGAAGACGATAAAGCCATGAATGACCGCGTAGAAAGACCTATGCACAGCAGAAGGGGCGGATTGAACCGGGCCGGTAGCGTCAGGAAGGAATTCCCTGTAGGGACGATATCCGTCGGAACGGGTACACCAGGATCGCCCGGAAAATTTCCGGGCAGCGAGAATCCCCTGTTCTCCTTGATCTCCGCAGGTTTTTCCTTGACAAAAATATGTGTAGTCTATATAGAAAATATCATTGTAAGTATAGGTACTTCATATTCTTAAATTGTTCCCCATAATAAAGGAGTGGTCGAGATGATAAAAAGAAAAATGTCAGGAACGTGGATGTTGATATGTGTGTTGATCGGTTTGATCTTACTCATCTCAGGATGTTGTACCACCTGTCCGCAAACCGAATCGGACAGCCTTCTTAAATCGTCATCGATCGTCATTAAGGATGAGGCGGCGCCAAAGGTTGAAGAGCCGGTAGTCGTGGCAGAGGAAGTAGGTACGATTATAATTCAGTTTTCGGAAACCTTTTCACGCCACGTTTGCATTTTC
>CAYTUH010000116.1:0-7393 GCA_964441165.1 uncultured Syntrophaceae bacterium | reverse complement strand
GAGGATGGCCACATCCAAATAGCATAGACACCCTTTTCTTTTTGTGATAGGTATTTTGGCGGCTTATGGAAAAGATGCCCCGGCCGGCGGCGTATCGCCGATGACATTGATCGCGGCGTGTTCAGGGAGAAGGCCGTCAGAAACATAGAGGAGCAGATGGAAATAAAGAAGGTTGGTATAATCGCGAATTGTGACAAGGAACATGCCGTTGAACACTCCCGTCGATTGAGTGACTGGCTCCTGGAGAGGGGAGTCGACGTCTGTTTCGATAAAGAAATTGCCGACAGGGTTGGGGGTGTGGAAGGTATCGAGCGGTCGCAACTCGGCCCCATGGTGGATATCATTGTGGTCTTCGGTGGTGATGGTACGCTCTTGACGGCAGCCCGTGCAGTAAAGAAACTGGGAGTTCTCCTGGTGGGTGTCAACCTGGGCGGTTTCGGCTTTATGACTGTGATC
Source organism: uncultured Syntrophaceae bacterium (assembly GCA_964441165.1). GTDB lineage: Bacteria > Desulfobacterota > Syntrophia > Syntrophales > UBA2210 > CAYTUH01. Next base: position 6,937 of record CAYTUH010000116.1, on the reverse strand, counting down.
GGTCTTCATGAAATGTTCGATGCCATGGAGATGATTCTTGAGGGAAAGTTTGGTACGTCAAAGAGGATGATGCTTGAGGCCTCGGTGGGAGGTGTCGGGCATTCCGCGCTGAATGATATCGTGGTGACCAGGGGAGGGCTGTCCAAGATGGTGAACCTGGAAACCTTTGTCGACGGAAAGTATCTGACCACATACAAGGCCGACGGCCTTATCATATCGACACCGACAGGTTCCACGGGGTACTCTCTCTCGGCAGGCGGTCCCATTGTCAAGCCCGAGCATTATTCGATCATTATTACTCCGATATGTCCCCACACGCTTACCAACCGGCCGATCATGCTTCCACCCGAAGTCTCGATAGACGTGGTAGTGCTGACTCCCGAGGAGGGAATTTCAGTAACCCTGGACGGACAGAACCTTTTTGTGCTCAAATCGGGTGACCGGGTAAGGGTGAAGAAATCACCATACGATATTAATCTTGTCAATTCGCCCCATCATGATTACTGGGAAATATTACGGACAAAACTGGGTTGGGGCGGGTTGCCGTAGGGGCAATGTTACGAGAACTCAATATCAGGAATCTGGCAATCATTGATGAGCTGCAGGCCTTGTTTACGGGGGGACTCAACGTTATCTCCGGTGAAACCGGCGCAGGCAAGTCAATAATAATCGGAGCCGTGAGTCTGCTGCTGGGCGACAGGGCGTCGAGCGATCTCATCCGGTCGTCGGAGGAATCGGCGGAAGTGGAAGCCCTTTTCGACATCAGCGCCAATGCGGAGATTCAGGAACGACTGACCGATCTCGGATTTCATCATGACGGCGAGTTGATTCTCAGGCGTGTCGTCTCGCGGTCGGGTAAAAACAGGATCTACGTCAACGGCTATGCATCGACGGTTTCGATGTTGTCATCCCTCAGTGAATTGCTGGTGAATATATGCGGACAGCATGAACATCAGATCCTGATGGATGTGGACAATCACATCGACCTGCTCGACCGGTTCGGCGGTCTCACGTCGCTGAGGAGCGATTATGCGGTCCTGTTCGACGGTTATCAAGTGCTGACAAAGGAGCTCGACCGGCTGAAGGGCGCCCATGCCGAGCGAACGACGCGGGAAGAACTTCTCAGGTTTCAGATCAGGGAGATAGAGGAGAGCGGGATCGTGCCCGACGAGGATCTGATTCTACAGGAAGAAAAAATGATACTGGGCAATGCACAGCGCCTCCGCGAATGCACGGAAGCGGCCTACGACCTTCTCTATGCAGGAAACGGTTCCGTCCTTGAAGGATTGAATGGTGTGATCAAGGCGGTAAAGGAGATCAGGGAGATAGACCGCAGTATTGCCGTGACGGCGGAAGACCTGGAGACGTTCTCCATTTCGCTTGAAGAAATGGCCTTTAAGGTACGAGATTATCTCAGGGATATAACCTACGACCCGGCGAGACTGGAGGAAATTGACGAACGAATCCAGTTCGTCAGCCTCCTGAAACGAAAATACGGAGGTTCCATCGAATCGATACTCCGGAAAAAAGAAGAAAGTTCCGAAGAACTGAAGAGGATATCTTCGCTGGAGGAAGATATTCAGCAGGTAGGGCAGGACATCGCAGGGAGGGAAACGGACCTGATCGCGACGGCAAATGAATTGTCCTGCAAGAGGAAAGACGTGGCGCGGGTCCTGGCTGAGGCCGTTGAAAAAGAAATCCACTCCATGAGAATGGAAAACACCACCTTTGAAGTGCGGTTCCTTGAAAGTGAAAAGACTGCGGTGAGTCCTGCGTCGTTGCACCGCAAGGGACGCGATGTCGTTGCCTTCTATCTTTCGACAAACCTGGGAGAAGATTTGAAGCCGCTGAACCGGATTGCCTCGGGGGGGGAACTTTCCCGAATCGTTCTGGCGATGAAAAATGTTCTGGCGGGAACCGGCACCGCCGACACGGTGGTTTTCGATGAAGTCGACAGCGGCATCGGTGGTGCGGCCGCCGAGGTGGTGGGCGAAAAGCTGAAAAACGTGGCGGAGCACCATCAGGTTATCTGTATTACCCATCTGCCCCAGATCGCCTGTTTCGGCGACACCCATTTTGTCGTTACGAAGGAAGTGAAGGACGGTCGGACGACGACACAGGTGAGTCATCTGAACGAATACGAACGGCTCGATGAAATAGCCCGCATGCTGGGTGGTGTGGAACTTACCGAAAAAACCAAAGAACATGCTTCTGAGATGCTCAGGATGGCCCGGCGCGAATAACAGGACGAGCGCCGTTGAAATAACGATATGAAGCGAGATGAATGAATGATACGAAAGGCAAAAGTAAGCGATGTGAAGACCATTCACCGTTTGATAAACGGGTCGGCGGGAAAGGGAGAAATGCTGCCCCGTTCCCTTATGGACCTTTACGACAGCCTCAGGGATTTTTATGTCTTTATTGATGAGGGAAAAGAAAAAATTATCGGTCTTTGTGCGTTGCATATTTTCTGGGAAAATCTTGCCGAGGTCCGTTCCCTCTATGTGACTGATGAATATCGGCGAAGAGGGATAGGACGGGCACTGGTCGAGGCCTCTGTTTCCGAGGCGATCACGCTGGACCTCATGCGCATTTTTACACTCACCTACCGGTCCGATTTCTTCAAGTCCCTGGATTTCAGGATAGTCGACAGGTCGATTCTTCCCGAGAAGATATGGTCGGATTGCTTCAAATGTCCCAAATACCCTGATTATTGCGACGAAATAGCAATGATTCTGGAATTGTAAGAGAAACAGACCTTCTTTGCGTCGGATAGTAATATGAAATCGAAATGTTTCTTCCTTATTACGCTGGTGCTTCTCTGTGCGGGGTGTGCGACCGTTCCGGAGAAACCCTCGGTTCAGATTCCTGCGACGCCGCTCCTGTTGATCGGGCAGGATGAGTGGCCCTCCCTGTCCGATGATCTGGATGGGGAATCACTGGCGCTGGCCGTTGACCGGAGTCTGCAGTATTATGAACGGCTGCCCGATGACATGGTACAGATGTTCGGTGAACGGGCCTGTACAATTGCCGAACTGCGTCACTCCCTCGAGGAATTCCTCCTCATATACCAGATGGCGGAATCGGAAGAGATGCGTGAACAGCGCATACGGGAGACCTTCGATATGTATCGCGCCGCTGGAAGAGACGGGCGGGGCGAAGTCCTTTTTACGGGATATTATGCGCCTCTTCTTGAGGGCTCTCTGGAAGAAACGGCTGAGTTCCCCTATCCGATCTACCGGACGCCCGATGATCATGTGGTAATCAATCTCGGAAAATTCAAGGCCAAATACGAGGGTGAGAGGGTTATCGCCCGCGTCGAGAATGGCGAAGCCGTTCCCTACTATACCAGGGAACATATCGATATCGATGAGTGCCTGAAAGGGAGGAACCTCGAGATCGTCTGGCTTGCCGACCCCGTTGATGTCTTTTTTCTGCACATTCAGGGATCGGGGATTGTGCGGTTTCCCGATGGTTCCTCCATGAATGTCAGTTATGCCCAGTCGAACGGACATGCTTACCGCAGTGTAGGCAGGCTCCTGATGAATGAAAAGGGTCTCACCGCCGGCCAGGTGTCGATGAAAGGAATAAAACGATATCTCCGGGACCATCCCGACGAGATGCTGGACATACTCGCCCATAATGAAAGTTACGTCTTTTTTCGCATTGTTCAGGAGGGGCCGATCGGGTGCCTCGATGTACCGGTCACCGGAGGGCGGTCCATCGCCACCGATTCATCTCTTTTCCCGAAGGGGGCCCTCGCCTTCATTCGTGTGCAGAAACCGATTGTCGACGACGACGGCCGCATACTATCCTGGATACCCTTTTCCCGTTTTGTCCTTAATCAGGATACGGGTGGGGCGATCAAAGGGCCGGGCAGGGTCGATTTGTATTGCGGAGAAGGGAGGTATGCGGAAGTTCATGCCGGTCATCTCAAGGAGAATGGAGACCTTTATTTCCTGGTTAAGAAGAAAAATAACCAATGATATCATTGTTATGTGTGGCACCGTGGCGATAATGCAGCTATAGCATATAACAGGGAGGGGTATAGTTCGAAAGTCTGCGCCAGTATTACATTTTTCCTTGATTGTTGTTTTTCTTTATGTTAGAAATCTTGTCATTAGAGCCTCCAAGAAGATATGTGTATGTAAGTGGATATTGAATCTGAAAGGTCGTTCTTTAAAGTGGTACCATGGAATGGTGACGATACTCAGTTCGAGATGGTGGAACATTTTATCGGGATGGAGGTTTCCTTTCGGGTACTGACTTTATAATTTTACTCAGAAAAAAGGAGGACAGGACGCATGACGAAGACTGAATTAGTTGCGGCAATGGCAAAGGAAGCAAAGGTAACGAAGGCGCAGGCAGCGAAAATGCTGGATTCGTACATCACGAACGTTGCAAAGGAACTCAAGAAAAACGGTAAGTTGGGATTGGTTGGCTTCGGTACTTTTTCAGTGGTGAAAAGAAAAGCGCGGACGGGAAGAAACCCCCAGACGGGAGAAAAGATCAAAATCAAAGCGAAGAACGTAATCAAGTTCAAAGCCGGTAAGGCGCTTGCTGCAAAAGTGTAATGCATAGCCTGTAACATTAAAAGGTTATAAGAACATCAGGGCCCCTGATTGATGTGTGTGATCAGGGGTCTTTTTTTTACATGGTTCCTTCAGAGTCATGACGGTCCCGGACGGCATTTCTGTTCTGGCCGCCGAAGCGGCTCGAGGGACTGCAATGAGACACCCTTCTTGACATCACCTGTGATATCGGAAATGTAGGGCCATTCAACCTGTTTGACATATATCGCAATTATCTGTTATACATCCCGCACGCTCTTCCGGGAGGATGTACAACTGATGCGCATGATGTGGAATGATGAAAGCATGTCCGGCGGGCGGATAAGAATTCAGCAGATAGAGGTAAGAAGGTGGAAAAAAAGAGAATATTAAGCGGAATGCGGCCGACGGGAAAGCTGCATCTCGGAAACCTGCACGGGGCGCTGCAGAACTGGGTGGAGCTTCAGGATCAGGGAATCTACGATTGTTTTTATTTTGTGGCGGACTGGCACGCATTAACCAGTGATTATAAAGATACCGGCCGTATCGGAGAAAACTCCCTCGATATGGTTGTTGACTGGCTCACGGTGGGCCTTGACCCTGAAAAGTGTACCATCTTTATCCAGTCGGCGATCAAGGAGCATGCAGAACTGTTCCTTATCCTTTCGATGATAAGCCCCCTTTCCTGGCTCGAACGGAATCCCACCTACAAGGAAATGAGAACGGAATTGTCCGACAGGGATCTTTCCACCTTCGGCTTTCTCGGCTATCCCGTGCTTCAGGCTGCCGATATAATCATATACAAAGCCTACGGCGTGCCTGTCGGTGTGGATCAGCTGCCCCATGTCGAATTGACCCGCGAAATCGCCCGGAGGTTCAATTTTCTCTATACAGAGGTCTTCCCCGTACCCGAACCGCTGTTGACGGACGTGCCGAAACTCCTCGGGATCGACGGCAGAAAAATGAGCAAATCCTATGACAATGCGATCTATCTCAGAGATCGCGGGGATATCCTGAAGCAGAAGGTCCTGACCATGTTTACCGATCCACAACGGCAGAGGAAAAGCGATCCGGGGAGACCCGATCTCTGTAATGTCTTCCTGTTCCATGGCATCTATACGCCGGCGGAAGAAGTGGCAGACATTGAAGGGGCATGTAAAAAGGCCGCAATCGGATGTGTCGAATGCAAAAAACGTCTCCTCGAGAGGATCGCACAGGGCCTGAAGCCGATACATGAACGCCAGGATTATTATCTCAGTCACACCGATGAGGTACGGCAGATAATCAGCGGCGGTATTGCACGGGCAAGGGAGATTGCCTGCGCCACCATGGAAGAAGTCAGGGATGCCGTGAAGATATGATATGGGGTGGACAGTCAGTATTGCTGTCTGCCCGGGGCTTTCTCCCTGCAATAAGAACAGGCTGTTTGCACGATCATCGTCGTTTCGCAGGCTTCCGCAATGGGATATGAAATCAAGCTTGACATCTTCGAAGGACCGCTGGATCTTCTCCTGTACCTCATAAAGAAAAACGAAATCGACATTTACGATATACCCATAGCGCTTATTACCGGCCAATATCTTGAGTATATAGAATTGATGAAGTCCCTGAATCTCGATCTGGCGGGAGAATACCTTCTCCTTGCCTCGACGCTGATTCACATAAAGTCGAAAATGCTCCTTCCGCCCTCCGATGACGAGACCGAAGAGGAAGAGGACCCCCGGGAAGAGCTGGTGCGGCAACTCCTTGAATATAAGGCCTTCAAGGAGGCGGCCCTCAATCTCGACAGAATGACGATGCTCGGCCGGGATGTATTCGGCCGGGAATATGGGGTGGAGGAGGGGTCTGAAAGGGATGAGCAGCCGATCAGGGAAGTGGGTATTTTCGAGCTTGTTGAAGCCTTTCAAAAGCTTGTTGTCCAGAAGGGCGAAGAAGAACTCCTGGCGATCGATGTCGAAAAGATTTCCCTTTCAGATCGGATCAATGAAATAATGGACCTGCTGAACGAAAAAAAAGTTCTCACCTTTACTGAACTTCTGGGAGACATGAAGAGCAGGATGGGAATTATCTATAATTTTCTTGCAATTCTGGAACTCATGAAGCTTCGTGTAATCAGAGCGTACCAGACTGTTCCCTTTGGACCGATACGCCTCTATCTTGCCGTGAGGGATTAAATGATGAACGTGAAAGCAATCCTGGAAGCCATGATCTTTGTCGCTGAATCGCCTCTCCCCCTGAAAAAGATGAAAGAAGTACTTCAGGACTCGGAGGAGAAAGAAATAGTGGGACTGCTTGGGGAGCTTGAAGAGGAATACCGTGAACGGAAGGGCGGCATCCAGTTGAGAAAGATAGCCGGTGGCTATCATTTCCGGACGACGGAAGAAACC
>CAYTUH010000115.1:2855-7398 GCA_964441165.1 uncultured Syntrophaceae bacterium | reverse complement strand
CTCGTCGCTCAACTGCGCGTAGGCTTCGGGGGAGACGCCCTTTTCCTTCAGCCATCGCAGCATCTGCAGGGGATCCTTCATCTTGTTGTTCTTCCCGTAGTTGGTCGGGCAGGGACTGAATACTTCCACGAGGGAAAACCCCTTTTTCGTCAGGGCTTCCTTGATATACTGGGTCAATTCCCATCCGTGGGCAGGCGTTATCCTGGCTACATAATTTGCACCTGCCGTACATGCCAGGGCCGATACGTCAAAGTCGCGCTCGGGATTCCCGTAGAGCGTGGTGCTGCTGATCTTGTCACCCGGCGTCGTTCCCGAGGCCTGGCCGCCCGTCATGCCGAAATTGAAATTATTGATGACGATGGCCGTCAGATCGATGTTCCGCCGCGCGGCATGGATGAAGTGATTCCCCCCAATGGTCACACCATCCCCGTCGCCCATCAGGACGACCACCTTGAGATCCGGCTTGGAGGCCTTGATCCCCGTGGCAAATGCCAGTGCCCTTCCATGGGTAACATGGAGCGCATTGGTGGTCAGATAGTCGTCGGTCTTGCCTGTACAGCCGATCCCCGTCACTACCACCACGTCTTTATGTTCATATTCAAGCTCTTCAAAGGACCGGAGCAACGCTCCCAGCATAACGCCGATACCGCAACCCGCGCACCACATGTGGGGCAATACGCCACCCTTTAAATATTTTCTTCCCGTCTCCTGTAACACGGTAACCTCCTCATATAATCATCCGCAGTACATAATGCATCTACAGCGCATTGAGTATGTCCTGCGGCACGATAATCTGTCCGTTAAATTTATTCACCTTCTTCAATTCCACGTCGGGTCCGATGACCTTCTGCACCTCTCCGGCCACCTGTCCCGCATAGTTCATTTCGGTAACGACTACGGTTTTCACCGTCTTTGCCAGCGCCGCCACTTCACTGTCGGGAAAGGGCCAGATGGTAATGAGCTGCAGGACGCCCGCCTTGATGCCGTTCTGCCTCGCTTCCAGAGCCGCCGCCCTGCTCGCTCCCGTCGTCGCCCCGTAGGCAACGAACAAGACGTCCATATCATCGGTATCGAAGGACTTCGTCATCACGATCTCGTCACGGTGCATCTCGATCTTACGGTGCAGTTGTGTAATCCTCCAGACTGCATTCTCCGGATTATTATTGCTGTAGCCGTCGGGTCCATGCATGGAACTGGACACATGGAAGACATAGTCGCTCCCATATGCCGCCAGCGGCGCGACACCGTCTTCATCCGCGTCAAAGGGACGGTATTTATCGGGGGACACCGTCGGAGCTTTCCGGTTAATTACGGGAAGATCACCAGGCGCCGGCATGGCAAAATTCTGCCGTGCATGGGCAACTACTTCGTCCGCCGCCAGCACCACCGGAGTACGGAATTTTTCCGCAAAGTTGAATGCCTGAACGGTGAGCTGGAAACACTCTGCTATCGTGGCAGGAGAGAGGGCAATAACCGACTGATCGCCGTGACGTCCCCATCTGATCTGCATGATATCGGCCTGCCCCGGTTTTGTCGCCAATCCGGTACTCGGTCCGTTTCTCTGAACATTGACCACGACACAGGGAACTTCGCCCATCACCGCCACTCCCAGATTTTCCTGCATGAGCGAAAACCCCGGGCCGCTCGTGGCCGTAAAGGCCTTCGTCCCTGTCAGGGATGCGCCCACCACGGCCGCGATACTTCCTATCTCATCCTCCATCTGAACGAATGTCCCGCCCACCTTGGGCATGATCCGTGCGGATTCCGCCATGATTTCGGATGATGGCGTGATCGGATATCCCGCGTAAAACCTGGCACCGGCATAGATCGCCCCTTCGGCAATCGCCTCGTTGCCTTGTATAAGTCTTACATCTCGCTTCACTTTTGATACACCAATCCTTTCTTTAAAATATTCATTCCTCTTTCAATATATAAACGAACTCACCACCACGATCTTACAATGAGTCACTATTACGACAACAGCAGATCCGATTTCGAAATGAGCCTGATAGTTTTCACGATTCGCGGTGGCGAGGGGCTCATCATATTTTCAGCATCTATTTTCTCTGTTACTCCCCTGCGTAATCCTTCATTCCCTTCGAGGTATATATCAACGACAGTATGAACACGATGATGAGAACGATACTGATGGGGTCATAGGTCAGCCGTGACAGACTCCCTCCGGACGCCACAAAGGCAAACCGGAAGTTGGTATCCATGAGATTCCCCAGTATGCCGCCCAGGACCATCGGAGCAACGGGGTAGTCGTTCGCCTTCATGAGGGCACCGATGACACCAAAGAAAAGCAGTACCCAGACGTCGAACATGAGCAGCTTCGCGCCGTAGCAGCCGATGACACAGAAGACCACCACGATAGGCAGCAGTATTCGTCTGTCGATCGAAAGCAGTTTCACGAATCCTTTCAGCGCGACCATACCGACTATACCCATGAGGATGGCGGCAAGGATCACCAGAAGGAATATATATGTTATCTGACCCGGGAAGTCCTTTATGAGAAGAGGGCCGGGACGCAATCCGTGAAGAAGCATCGCGCCCATCAAAATCGCCGTGGGTGCGCTTCCCGGGATACCCAGCGTCAGCATTGGTATCAAGGCACCGCCGGCCGTGGAATTGTTTGCCGTTTCCGTAGCGATTACCCCTTCGTAATGACCCGTACCGAACTTTTCCTTTTCCTTGGATGATCTCCGCGCCGCGTCGTAGGCTACCCAGCATGAAAGGCTCTCGCCTATCCCCGGGATCAATCCGACCCCCATGCCGATAAAACTCGAACGGATGATGGTCCGGTAATATTTCCTTAATACGGGGAAGGGGTTGAAGGCTTTTCCCTTGATGCCGGCTATGTCGCTCGGAATGGTATAGGGTTTTTCCTCCTTCAGCACGTGCAGGACTTCCGCCAGTCCGAAGAGACCGACCATGGCGGAGAGCACCGACACGCCGCCCATCAGATCGGTGCTGCCGAAGGAGAACCGGGCATGACCGAAGAGTTCCTCGATTCCCACCAGGGAGAAGAGGATGCCGACAAGTCCGGCGATCCAGCCCTTGAGAGGGCTTGCCCCCGAAAGGCTCCCGCAGATCAGGACACCCGTTATGGCCACGATGAAGGTATGCCAGCTCGAGAACTTCAGCGCGATATAGGCAACGAAGGGAATCAGGAGGTAGCAGACGACGGACCCGATAATCGCGCCGATCACCGACGAGATGGTGGTAAGAATGATCGAATGCTTTCCCTTCCCCTGCTTTGCGAGTTGAAAGCCTTCGATAACCGTTGCCGCCGCCGCGGGTGTTCCCGGGATATTGATCATCGTTGCCGTCACACCACCGGCATATATCGCCGCGATATAGACACCGATAAGCGCGGAAATCGCCATGCTTGTACTGAGTCCATAGGTAAAACTGAGAAGGAGCGCCATGGTCATCGTCGCCGTCAGGCCGGGAATCGCCCCCACCGACATACCGAGGATTACCCCGACCACCAGGATGAAAAGTACTCCCGGGTCCCAAAGCATCGAAAACGCCGTTCCGATATGTGAAAATTCAGCAAATAAACTTGTCATATTCAGCCCCTTCCATTACGGCATTGGCACGGTAAAGACGTGAGTAAAAAAGCCGTATATTGCAGCGGCGGTCACGATGCTCAGTATGGTTGACGTCAACAGCCTGACCTTGAAATAGACAAAGACCACCCAGAGAAAGACCGCCGTGAGAATTATAAAATGAATGTTCGTCATATCAAGCAAGGCTATATAGACCATTGTCGCAATGGTAAGCACCATGAATCTGTGGGCATCCGTGAATTTCGCCAGCTCGATCAATTTTCCCCATAAGAGTGAAAACTTGTTTTTCTTGAGAGTCTTCACGATAAGCATGATCGACAGCACCAGGAGTGCCGTACCCACGATGAGGGGAACGATCCCGGGCCGCGCGTATATGGCCTCTCCGTATGCGGGCATCATTAAGGAGTCGATTATGATAAACATTGAGAACGCCCCGAGGACAATGCCTATCAGAAAATCCCATAAGGTATATATTTTCTTTTCTTCAGTTACCTGAATTTCTTCCATGCTGTTTGGTTCCACTCTGACCTCCCCTGCCTCAATCACACTCCCGTCGATTTCAACCATGCCGGAGAAAACAGGCACGGTTGAAATCGCTCCGGGATTTACTGTTGTTTAAGGTTGCCGTTTAAATTACTCTCTTACTTTGCCGGCCATTCCTTGATTCCGAGTTTTCCATAGCCGGGCCACGTCCAATCCTTCAACCTGGGAATTCCGAATTCCGAAGGGGATTTCTTCGCATTCCCGAGATCAAAGAGAATCCAGGGTCGTCCCGTTTCATTCTTCGAGTACCACTGGTCGGATTCTTCGCCGTATAGTCCGGCGACTTTCAGTCCGCGGTCTCGCAGCTAGCGCAGGAACTCGGGCCAAAAGGCGGTGGTCTCCGCATCCCCGATGGCCATCCCGAGAACCTGTCGATGCCCGCTGACCGCGCAGCCGGTGGCCACGACTACGGCTGGGGACACCAC
>CAYTUH010000115.1:0-2845 GCA_964441165.1 uncultured Syntrophaceae bacterium | reverse complement strand
CTTTCAGTCCGCGGTCTTCCACCATCGATTTGTACTTGTCCGACGTAACGGCTTTCACAAAAGCGTCGGTAATCTTGTTGACGATTTCCGGAGGGGTGTCTCTTTTGATCGCCGGACCAAAGGCAACCATGTACGCCGGTACCAGTGGCTTCATGGAGGGAACCTGATCCGCTACCGCCGGGATATCTCCGTAACCTTCAACTTTCATGGGAGTCAGGTCGCCAATCGTGATTGCCCTCAGATCGCCCGATTTGAGGTAATCCACTCCATCGCCCATGGTGATGGATGCAAAATCCACCTCACCGTTCAGGACGGCCCTGATGGCATCCCGTCCACCCTTGTAGGGTACGTGTTTTGCGTTCAGTCCCTGGTTATCGAGCAGAGCTGCTCCAAGGCAGTGTGCACCGCTTCCGATGCCGGGGGAACCGTAGGTCATTGTTCCGGGGGCTTTCTTTATTGCATCAAGAAGATCCTGAAGCGTTCCATAGGAAGAATCTTTTTTGACAATAAAACCGGCCGGGCAATAGACGGCGATGTAGTTGTAGAAATCAGACCATTTCAAACTGGAAAGCTCTTTCACGCCGTAAATAACGATCGTATTCGCGCCACCCAGCCACGCATATCCGTCCGAAGGCTGTTTTCCAACGTGTTTTGCTGCAATTGCGCCCGAGGCACCCGTCATGTTCTGACAGAGTACCGGTTTACCGAGATACTTCTCCATCTCGGCGGCGAGGGCTCTGTTCGCATAGTCAGTGGCTCCACCGGCGGCATACTGAATATACATCGTCACCGGACGCTGGGGCCAATCCGCTGCTCCCGCCTCGGTTGAGACAAAAGCCATTGAGAAGGCACAGATAAATACTGTTGCCATCAAAAAAATTGTAACCCGTTTACTCATTGACATTGTTTAGACCTCCATCTTTTATTTGGCCGGGAAATCCGCCTTTCAAAGCGTTACTCAATGTGAAGAATCGGACGCACCATGTCTCCTTGCGGAAAAAACCTTTCGCATCACTCATATTCACAGAGTTCCGTATATCGAACAAATCTCCCGTTGCACCCACTTCACTTCCCTGACGCCGCGTTTGACTGCGCCGTGATCGTCAGATCGGAAAGCAGAGGTTATTCGGACCGGCCGGGAATTCCCTGCACCTCGCTGCCGTGAGTTCCGATCGCTGCGGCCCGGCATCAGAGCATTCCTGAACAGCCCCGTTTCAACAACTCCTATTCATCTTTCATCGGGCCCCATTTGGCGACATAGGCCTCTTTCACATCCACATTAATCAGACATTTCGGCCACAATCCCTTCATTACGAGGGAAACATCTTCAAAGGGCCGTAGCGCATATTTCGCCCGCGATTCCATTGAATAGTATGCCGCATGGGGGGTTATGGTTATGCTCTCCAGTTCAAGCAGAGGGTTGTCGGGCCTTACTTCTTCCTTTTGAAGCACATCAAGCCCCGCGCCGGCGATTTCTCCCTCTTTTACCGCAGTATAGAGGGCTTTTTCATCAATAAAGTCACCCCGGGCACAATTAATCAGATAGGCCGTGTTCTTCATCTTCTTAAACTGTTGCATATTGAACATATGTCTGGAATCCGGCGTGAATGCCGCGTGGATCGAAATAAAATCCGCTTCTTCAATAATGGAATCGACCGTCACTTCTTCGACGCCGAGTTTCTTGAACAGCTCCGATGGAACATAGGGATCGCTGGCCATGACCCTCATTCCGAAACCTTTGGCCATGGGAACAATGTTCTGCGCGATCCGTCCGAAACCGATAAGTCCCACCGTCTGTCCCTTGAGCTGGAACATGGGCGGCATGATTTGCGTCCTGATTTCCTTCTTCTCGTAGGAATCCCATTTCCCGGCGCGCACGGCCCTGTCGAGCCGGCAAATCTTGCGGGCACAGTCGAGAATCAGTCCCATGGCGTGTTCCGCGACCTCAAGCGAACAGTACCCGCCCGGAAAGGAAACACAGATACCCTGATCCGTCGCCGCCTCGAGATCGATCGCCTCGTATCCCGTGCCGAGGTTGTAAATCATCCTGCACGCGGCCATATTCTCGATAACTTTCCGGGGAAGGGGTTTCATCATCGTGAGGACGAAATCGGCATCTCCTGTCGCATCGATTATCTCCTGTTCCTTTTCGCAGGGGCTCGTTACAAAATCAGCACCGATTCCACTGTAATCGTCTCTGTCGTGGGGAACCAGTGCATTGCTTACAATCATGACAACCTTTGCTTTTTCCATCTCCGTAGACCTCTTCTTTTTTCTCGTAAAGTGCGGCACACGCCGCCCCTCAGTTCTTAATGAGTTATATTGACCGGCCCTTCGGATGTTACAAGAAACATATCCTCGACGCCGATGGCATAATGACCCCGAAGCCAGTGATACTCGAGGCAACATACCATGCCGTCCCGTAACACCCCCTTGTTGCCCTCTTCGAAGACGATGGTAGCCGGTTCCTGTTTTCCCATGACGTGCCCGATATGACGACTGTACCGCGTCAGTCCGCTCGCCGGCAGCAATCCCTTTGAAATCCATTGTGAGTGGTCCGAAGAGAACATGTCGCTTACACCTTCCCTGTATACATCCGTTCCCCTTTTGCCGGGCATAATGGCAGGCATGGCCCGTGAAACCATCAAACGAGCAAGATAGGTGTACAGCTCTTTCGCCTCGGGACACAGCGTCAATGTTCTGCAAATATCGGACGTCGCCCGCAGAAGCCCCCGCTCATCAATGACCAAGACACCGCAGTCCAGCCGCAATGATTTCGTTTCACTGCTTCTTAAAACATCGAAACACGGTTTATTGGGATAGGTCGTACGCTGGCCGGCGTGAA
>CAYTUH010000114.1:7185-7441 GCA_964441165.1 uncultured Syntrophaceae bacterium | reverse complement strand
GGTCCATCTGATACGACAAATTGACATTTGAATCAAGGAAGAAATTGCAGGAGCCGCCGATTTTCCATTTTCTGCACGTTTCGGGTACTGAAGGGACGGGGAACTCCCGTTCACTTTCTCCCGCCGGGCCACTAATCTTGATGCAGTCGCAAAAAATAGATATTCGATGGCAAGGTGAAAAGATCCAAATGCAAGGCGCGCAAATCCTGAGGAATGAGGAGTACTTAGCGTACGCCGCAGTGACGAAGGATGCAGC
>CAYTUH010000114.1:4558-7175 GCA_964441165.1 uncultured Syntrophaceae bacterium | reverse complement strand
TTGGACTTTTTACGGAAGCCATCAATCTTATTGACATGACAGGGGGTATCGGTTACAAAATCGCCATAGTCATAACACGATACATCCCCGGGAGGGGTCTTCTCAGGGGGTGGCGAGGCATCTTGAAGGAGGGTCCTCATGAGAGAAGAGAGGAAAGAGCCTTTACGTTCGGGACGAATGTCGCTCCCGCTGTGGTGCATTATGGCGCTCGTCATGATTTTGAGCGGCTGCAGACTGTTCGGGGGAACGCCCGCGCCCGACACGACGAAGACATTTTTTACCAACAGCGTGGGCATGACCTTCGTGCTCATACCGGACGGGTCCTTCATGATGGGGAGCCCATCCGGCGAACCGGGACGATACCGCAATGAAATGCGCCACCGGGTTACCATCGACGCCCCCTTTTATATCCAGGCGACGGAGGTCACCCAGGGCCAGTGGAAAGCCGTGATGGGTGAAAATCCCTCCTTTTTCGCGGACTGCGGCGATACCTGCCCCGTCGAGAACGTATCCTGGGAAGATGTCGGCAGGTTCATCAAGAGGCTCAACGAAATGGAAGAAACAGAGCGCTACCGCCTCCCCACCGAAGCGGAATGGGAATATGCCTGCAGGGCCGGAACGGAAGAGGCATTCTCGACGGGTGGATGCATCTCCTCCGACCAGGCAAACTTCAATGGAGTCTACGAGTTCTTTAACTGCCCCGCCGGAGAGTTCCGGGGCACCACGACGGATGCGGCGACCTTTCTTCCCAACGCCTGGGGACTCTACGATATGCATGGAAATGTCTGGGAGTGGTGCATGGACTGGATGGGGGCCTATTCCGGCGATCGGGACGACAACATCAACCCCGAAGGACCGTCAAAAGGGACGGAGCGCGTCCTGCGCGGCGGTGCCTGGAACAGCCTTCCCTGGCAGGTCAGGTCGGCGGCTCGCATGGGCAGTTCCCCCAAAGGATTTACTCCCCACACGGGATTCCGTCTCATCAGCCTGTACTGAGTTCCGATTTTTTGCAAGAGATACATCTGTGCCGATTAATGGGGCGGCATGATAAGCGGGGACGGGTGGCCTTCTAACGAACCCTGCCGTTGCCCGGCACGACGAGGACGAGAAGGAGTCCCGAGAGAATCAGGGCCGTTCCCGCCAGCATGAATGCGTTTATCCCTTCCCCCAGTATAAGTACGGCAAGAACCGACGCAATAACCGGTTTGAGAAAGAAAGTGATCCCTCCTTTTTGCGCCGACGTGTTCAGCAGACCGAAATAATAGAGGGCGTATGCCATTGCCGTTCCCATGATCGAAAGGTAGAGAATGGGAATCCACGCATCAAGGAGTAATGCCGTACTCTGGTGATCCATCCGGAGCAGCGCGAAGGGGAGAACCATGATGCTGCCGAAAAGCGACGAATAGCCCATGAGCACCATGGCTCCATAGCGGGGAACCACGCGTCGCGAGATGCAGACGCTGAGCGCGAAAAGGGCCGCCGAGAGGATCATGAGCCCCAGGCCCGTGAGCGAGGCCACCGCGAAGGACCCCGATTCACAGGCGAAGCAGATAACGCCGGACAGGCCGAGCGCTGCGGCGAGCCATGTGCGGAGCGTCCAGGCTTCCTGGTTGATATAGCGGGCAAGTATGAGGACAAAGACGGGATTTACGCTGAATACCACCGCTGCCGATGCGGCCTTTTCCAGGACGAGGATCGCCATGTGAAAAATCGATATTGCCAGTGCAATTCCGATAAGTCCATTGAGCAGGAAAATTCCGTAGTCTTCCTTGGTGAAGGGCTGAATCCGCATTCTCAGCAGGGGTATGGAGAGTAGCAGGAGGATAATTCCCGTAACAAAGAACCGGATAAAGGTGAGCACGATCGGGTCCGCTCTGACCCCGATTATCTTGCTGGCGATTTCGACGGTACTGAAAAGTCCGACCCCTCCCACCAGACTTGCCATACCCAGAAGTTCATCTCGCGACATTGCATTCTCAAACAGGCTGAAAATCGTTACGCATATCAGTAATTTTTGTCTGCAGTCCCTGCGGTGCAGAAGGGCTGTGTACCACAGTGCCGTCAAAAAAACGAGCCTCTTTTACGACGTCGATACGACAGGAGGCGTTCCCTTTGCGGTGAACCCCTTTACTGACGACCTTTCACCGGGGAGGGCGATGCAGGTGAAGGCGGTGGAACGGGAAAGAGAGAGATGCGCCTGCCGTCATGGGAAGCTCCCCGCCCACAGGACGGAGCTTCCCGGCAAGGAATTGTTTGATTATATTGTGCCCCTTGACCCCGCCTGCAAGACGGGGCTTGTGGGAGCACTCCCGGTCATTCCTGCGGTCGTTCGGGAATGGGACCTATTAAAAACCGGGCTGATCGACACTGAAGCCGATCTTCATCGTTACCTGCCAGTAGGCAACTTTTCCCTCTTCGATGTAGCCCCGTGTGTCCACCACCTGAAACCATCTCAGGTTGCGGAGCGATTCCGAAGCCTTGGCAATGGCGTTTTCGATTGCATCCTGGACTCCCTTTTTTGACGAACCCGTCAGTTCAATCTGCTTGTAGACCTGTTCCATTATTTGTCTCCTTTCGCTCTATCCGTCGCTTCGATATGCTACATTTTCCCCCGCAC
>CAYTUH010000114.1:3608-4548 GCA_964441165.1 uncultured Syntrophaceae bacterium | reverse complement strand
TCGAACGAGACGATCGCCTCGCGGGAGTACCCGTACACGCAGCCGAACTCCGCCGTCGTCCGCAAGGATGAGCCGAAGAACTCGCCCGCGAGGCAGCTGTTCGACTTCCTGACGACCGAGGAGGGGAAGGCGTTCGTAAATGATATCAAGATCCCAGTAGTCCCTGTGAAAGACGACTTTTCCCGCGCCGTTGAACCGCAGGTGAGACATGCCGGTCGTTTCTATCGGGTCTGCCGCGTCGCGCTTCAACGTCAGGTGCATGATCCATCGAAGGTAATAATTGCCGTCCCGGTGCGCCACATCAACGACATCGAAGGTGCAGCTCACAAAACTTTCCGTACTGTGGAGAAAGTAGGATTCGATGGATTCAATCCCCTGTACCTCCCTGATGGGATCTTTGAAATAGGCCTCTGCTCCGTAGAGGATGCGCACATCCCGGGCGATGACTATGGCATTGAAATCCCGGTAGAAATCGGTAAACCGTTCGAGGGCGCGCCGTTCCGCTTCGGGACCGGCCTCCCGAAGAACCCTGCTTTGGGCCTCCGTTTCGTCCAGGGCCCGGTAATATGATTCAAGGTTGCCGCTCTCCCGGTCGGGGCGGTGGCTGCACCCGGCGCAGAAGATGCATAGAATACACAGGAGGATAACCCGGCTGTCTCTGTTTTTCATGGCACTACTCCGTTTCTGTCAGGCCCCGGTAGCGTCGGCGGATCTCTTCAACCCGCCTGCGGTTTGTTCCCAGGTCCGAATATCCTGTCCGGGAGGCCGATCGGACATGGATCACCCGGGTTTCATCGTCAAAGAGAAATTCCACATCGTCGACAAACCGAAAGAGCGCGGAGGTGAATTCGGCATGGAGGTACCGGTCCCTTGTCGTCGCAATCTTCGAACGTTTCATTGACAGTATGACGGTGCGCAGCCTTTCCTTCGATTCGCCCCG
>CAYTUH010000114.1:0-3598 GCA_964441165.1 uncultured Syntrophaceae bacterium | reverse complement strand
ATTCAAAAAAATCCCAATTACTTTTTGAGGATGCTTAACAAATCTTTCTAGTAATATTTTGTCAATGAACATCTTACCCATTCTTGGGATGTGTCGTCGCTTTGTGACGAGACGCAGTTGGGTGACGCGGGACAGGGAAGAAGCCTTCCCTGCACGACGCCGATGCGGTCCGTACGGTTTCCGGAACAGTGAACCAGCAGGACCGCACAGGCGAAAATTACCAGGCGTCTGTTCTTCATCCCATCCTTTCTCCTTTCTGCGGGCCGGTGAACAGGGGTGCTTTTTCATCCCGAAGCTGCACCATTCCCCATTCCCGGTCTAGTGAGCACAATCTGCAGATTATGAAGCTGACCCGAGGCGAATCCCGCCTCGCAGCATGAAAAATAATAGAGCCATTGACGTATGGAAGGCCTGTCAAATCCCATTTTCGAGATGGCCGGGGTGTTACCGGCGAAACGGAGGCGCCATTCGCGGAGGGTGCGGGCATAGTGGTGTCCGATATTTTCCAGATGGTCCACCACGAAGCGGGAATGGCCCGCCATGGCCGCGGTGAGTGCCGTGAGAGAGGGAAGATGTCCCCCGGGGAAGATATGCTTCTGAATCCAGTCCGTCTCGTTCACGTAGCGCCGGTAGTACTGATCGGGAATGGTGATGACCTGGAGCACCATGCGGCCTCCTTCCTTGAGGAGAAGGTTGCAGCAATGAAAAAAGGTTCCGAGATACTCCGGTCCCACTGCCTCCAGCATTTCGATGGACACGATCTTGTCGAAGCGCCCCTCGATCGTCCGGTAATCCCGCAGAAGAATGGTGATGCGCTTTTCCAGCCCCTCATTCCGGACACGCTGCATTGCATAGCGGTATTGTGTCGCCGAATTGGTAACGCCCGTGACACGGCATCCCGTTTTCCTGACAGCCTCAAGGGCGAAACTTCCCCATCCGCAGCCGATTTCCAGCACATGATCGCTTTCTTCTATGATCGCCTTGTCGATAATGCGGTCCATCTTGTTTTTCTGTGCATCTTCCAGAGATTCTTCCGGCGATCGGAAGAGGGCACAGGAATAGGTCATCGTCGGATCAAGGAAAAGCAGAAAGAAATCGTTGCCGATGTCATAGTGTCTGCCGATATTACGGGCGCTTCCCTCTCTCGTGTTGTGACGGGCGAGGTGAATGAGCCGATTCCTGAAACGGGGGATGAGGGCGATGGAAAATCTTCCCTCATTCAGGATATTCCTGTTTGCGGCGAGGACACGAAAAAGGGCGGTGACGTCGGAGCTGTCCCAGTCACCATCGACATAGGACTCTCCGAGCCCAATGTCGGCGCCCAGAATGATCCGTGAAAAACAGCGGTAGTCGTTGACGGTGATATCCGCGCTGATCGAAGAAGGGCCTCCGCCGAATAATCGCGTCGTCCCGTCGGGCAGCGTGATTGACAGACGGCCGGTCTCTGTTCTTGCCAGGATCCGGAACAATGCCTTCATCGCCTCTTTCTGAAGAGCCGTGGGAGGGTTTTTTCTGATGGTCATCGTGCTTGCGGGAACGGGTTTGGAATAGATGGGCAATTTGTGCCGGAAGTGGAGCCTGAGAGCTTCACGATAAATTCGGGGAACGGTCATGTGCGGCATCAGGGGGTGTCGGAAAAACGTCTTTGCCAGATGCATGAAAGTGAGGGCCTGGTATCGACCCCGGAGACGGGCCTCGAAAATCCTTTCACCGCCCCGGTCAAGGTTGATGCGAATATCGAGTTCCTCTCCGGCATCGGAAAAAAGGAATGCGTAGGTTCCGTCCATTGTATTGAAGGGTGAGACGTGGAAGGCCTTTTCGGTACGGTATCGGGGGGGCGCGCCGGGGGCGGCGCCTTCCACGGACCGGGGAATATACACATGCCGTTCCCCGAAGGTGTTGCTTACCTCGACCACTACGCGCACCCGCCTTCCCTCGCCGTTCAGGCAATAGTAGAAACTGACGGGATTGAAGATATAGTTGAAATACCGTGCCGATGTGATGAGCTGGATCCGCTCGATCTCCTTATCATCTTCCTCGGCATCGAGATAGCGAAAGAGTTTTTCACGGATGGTGCCCGGTCCCCTGTCGAGATAATCGGCATCGTACAGAGAAAGGGGACGAAGGCGATTATAGCCGAAAAGGGGTAAGGATCTGTCCAGCGCGTTCAATTCATCAAGGTCCAGGCAATAGACATAGAGAGGATAGCGAAACCGGTGCTCCACCGGTTTCATGCGACGATGTTCGATATGCCCCAGATACAAACAGGATCTCATAATGGGATACCGAAGGCCTCCGCCACGGCGATTCCCGACGTGACGGCGTCCTCATGAAAGCCGTAGCCGAAATAACTGCCGCAGAAAAAAACAGGGCCTGAGCTGTTCAGCCCCGGCAGACCGTTCTGTGTCCGCAGGGCATCGAAGGTAAAGGTGGGGTGGCGGTATTCCATCTCAGCCACCAGATGCTCCGGTGGGACGGGATGTGCCGGATTCAGAGTCACGCAATAGGTCTTTTCCGTATTCAGTTTCTGCAGACGGTTCATGTTATAGGTAACGGCCACGGGCGACTCCCGGGCGGCATCCTTTTCCCGGATATAGTTCCATGATGCCCATGCCCGCCGGTTGGACGGAAGAAAGGAGGTGTCCGTATGAAGGACCGTGTGGTTTCTTGAATAGGTCCAGGGGGAGAGCAGTCGTGACGCTTCCGGAGACGGTTCCGAAAGGAGTTCGAAGGCTTCGTCGGCGTGGGTGGCGAGAACCACGCGGTCGAAATGTCGTTCCTTGCCGTCGGCAAAGGTCACCGTTGCACCGTCGTCCCTTCTCGTGACGCCGGTGACGGCCGTTCCGGTGATAATTCGTCCCTCGAAAGCCTTGACAAAGGCCGTGACATACTTGTGACTGCCCCCGGGTATGAAGAACCACCGGGGATGGCGACGTGTCGAGAGCAGTCCATGGTTTTCGAAGAACCGGGCGAAACTCTCGGCGGGAAAATCGAGCATTCCGGCGTCCGGTGTCGACCAGATCGCCGCGGCCATGGGTATGAGATACTCATCTGTGAGATTTCCACCGAATCCTTCGCGATTGAGATGTTCTCCCAGCGTTATTCCCTGCAGTCTGCCCTCATGCAAACGCCTTCGTGTGTTCCTGTTGAATCTGACAATTTCCAGGAGCAGGTGCCAGAAGGAAGGGCGTGCGAGGTTTCTGCGTTGGGCGAAGATCATATTGAAATCCTTGCTTCCGTATTGAAATCCCGTCTCTCTGCAGTGGTAGCTGAAAGACATGTCCGTCTCGGCCGGGATGACGTTCAGTTGCGAGAGAAAGGTCCTGAAAGAGGGATAGGTCCTGTCGTTGAATACGATAAATCCCGTGTCGACGGGAGTTCCCGCATCGGGCCCCTCGTCAATCACGATGGTGTGGGTATGACCGCCGATATAGGGGTTTTTTTCATAAAGCGTCACAGAGTGTTTCCGCTGGAGCAGATAGGCTGCCGTAATGCCCGCGACACCGGATCCGATGACGGCAATCCTCAGGTTTGATTCCGATTCCATGGGACCCCCCTTTTTATGGTGGTGGAACGTTCCCCGGTATACTTCTGTAAG
>CAYTUH010000113.1:0-7495 GCA_964441165.1 uncultured Syntrophaceae bacterium | reverse complement strand
GTCATATCCGGCACCCTTCAGGGAACCGATAATCCGGAACGACGCCGTGTTGGGGTTCATACCGAGTCCCACGATCGTCCTCTGCAGCACCAGCCGGTCCTCCCTGGGCCGACCCAGCTCTCCCAGCGATATGAATGCCTTCGTATCAGGCACCATGTCGGCTATTTTCTGCGCCACCATGTTCATCTGGCGCTGCGCCGGAATGATGAGGACGTAGTTTCTGATTCCCACCGTTCCGTTTTCTCTCGGATAACCTAAAAATGTCTCTTCCATATCCTTGCTCCTCCAGCCGTTACATGCCATCACTGCTCCGGTGTCTTCAGATCACCGCGGCCTCTGAAACCTTCCATATTGTGCACATGGACCATCTCCCCTTTTCTGATGTCCAGGCTGGCGATCCCGATAGGCTCACCATACTTGAAGACGGTGTCGCCCCCTTTGATGTCCTTCACGGCGATCTTGAATCCGAAGGGGATCTCGTCCCGCACCTCGATGACGCTGTCCTCCCTGCCGTCAGCAATGGTGATTGTCTGACCCTTCGTCACCGGCACCTTGACGATGCCGATATTGTCCGCCTCGCTCATAATAACGAGTTCCTTCTGAGAATACATGGTGTACTCCTTTTTATACGTGTTCAGGCATAACTTCGGCGATTGCCCGCGCTCACCCGTGCGGCACGACTCCACCCCTGATTACTTCCAGGTGACCGTCACATCGGTCGGAATGATGATTATGGGTCAATTCACCCGCTTTCTGCAACGAGATTCTTTTTTCGCGCTCTCCTGACATGGTACCTGATCGAAATGACTGCGAACACTACGGTGATGATAACTATCACCAGAGAGGGTATCCGGGTTACGAAGGGAAGCACGGAGCCCTGACTGTGCACGAGGGCACGCCTGAAGTTGTCTTCGATAATGGGCCCCAGTATGATCCCCAGCACAAGCGGTGCCATGGGGTAGTTGAGCTTGCGAAGAAAATAGCCGATAAAGCCCAGCAGGAGCGCCGTCCATACGTCGAACACGCTGTACTGAATCGTCCAGGCTCCCGCGATAATCATCAGCAACACCACCGGAAACATGAACCAGCGCGGGATTGTCAGCGCCTTGATGAAGAGTCTGATCCCGGCGGAAAAGAGAACAATGAACATCACCAGATTTGCCACCAGGATCGCCACAAAGAAGCCATTGACGAAAAGCTTGCTCGATTGAAACAGCATGGGGCCCGGCCGCACATCATGGAGCATCAGTGCCCCCAGCATGACGGCGGTCACGGCATCACCGGGTATGCCCAGGGTCAGCATGGGTATGAGGGCACCGCCCGTGGTAGCATTGTTCCCCGTCTCCGAGGCGATAATCCCCTGGGGCTCGCCCTTGCCGAAGTTCTCGGGATTCTTCGAAAACTTCTTTGCCAGGTCATAGGTGATAAAATTGGCGATTGCCCCGCCGATACCGGGGAGAATTCCCAGCAACGTCCCCACAATGGATGAACGCAGGTAATTGATGGCGGATTCCCTGAAGTTCGAGGTTACGCTCTTGAGACTGAGATGCTTTATTTCCTGTTTCGGCAGTACATACTTGGTTTTTATCTCTTCGATACCCAGCAGGACCTCCGATACGACAAAGAGTCCCACCAGCGTGGGAACGAGACTGAAACCGCCCCGCAGGATATCGAGACCAAAGGTGAACCGGGCGTTGCCGTCAACGGGGTCGATGCCGACCATGGCTATCAGCATGCCGAAGATGGCTCCGAGAAAGGATCTGGAGGGACTGTCCCCGCCCATGCCGACAATGACCGTGATACCGAAGACACCGAGCAGACAGTACTCATAGGGCCCGAAGGTAATGGCGATGTTGGCGAGCTGAGGGGCGATGGTCACCAGAAAGCCCCAACTGATTACACCGCCGACAAAACTGGAGAAGACTCCGATACTGAGCGCTTCCGATGCCTTGCCCTGACGGGCCATCGGTGCCGCATCGAAGGTCGTGCATATCGACGAGGGAGTTCCGGGCATGTTGAGCAGTGTCGCTGAAACAAGCCCTCCCGAAATGCCGCCGATATAGATCCCGCCCAATGCCGCCATCGCCTCGATCGGGCTGAGCGAGAAGGTCAGTGGAATGACCAGCGCAATACCGAGGGTGGCGGTAAGACCCGGAATGGCCCCGAAGATAAGCCCCAGAATGACCCCGCCGGTAAGCAACAGGATGCCTTTCAGTGTAAGAACCGACATGGCGGCCTGCAGAATAGCGTCCATATGATATCCCCTTCCTGAATAAAACTAAAACAATAAACCCGTTGGCAGCCACAATTCGAACATTCTGTCGAAGACGATATAAAGCAGAAACATCGTCGCGGTGCCGTATCCAATCATTTTCATCGAATCAACCAGGCGTATGCGTCCCATTTGCGCATAAAAGAGAAAATGCATGTATATGATTAAAACGATATAGCCCATGGTGAAGTATCCGACGAACTTGAATAAAAGACAGAAGGACATCATCGTAAAGAAGGTGACGATCTGCCATTTCATGATTCCGGAAGGGATGAGAGGGGCGTTGACAATCTCCTTTTCGCTGTCCTTGTTTTTCTTGCGCTGTTCCCAGTATACCCATGCGAGGGCGGCCCACATAATCACCAGGATCACCCTCGTATACCCGACCGTCCCGACGGGTTGAAAGGGAGGCGGTGGAATATCCCTCAGCTGGTAGTAGAATCCGCATCCCAGCAGCGCCACAAAAATCAGCATCCTTTTTTCAATCTTCCGCATGAAAACTCCTCCATTATTTAAAGGCACAGGCTGACGGACCGTAGTCGATCCGCAGCCTGTACCTCAAATAATATGACCGACTGCCGGGACGATCCGGCGTCACTCATTCCTGCCCTTATTACTTGCCCTGTTTTGCCATCGCCTCTTTGATCTTCGCACCGATTTCATTTGCGTATCCGGCTTCGGACCCGAAGGCCTTGGCTGCATCCTTAGCGGAGAGGAATTCAGGATCCTGAACGAGCGCGTTCATGGCATTGATGTATTCCGGCGAGGTTACCACTTTCTTGATTACTTCTTCGATCTTGTTCGCCACTTCATCGGGCGTATCCTTCGGCGCAAAGAAGAGCAGCCTCAGGTTGTAACTGTAGTCCGCACCCTGCTGATTGAAGGGCTTGATCTCCTTTCCGAACATATTCATGACGTGGTCGCTGCTCTGTCCCAGGAGTTTGAACTTTCCGGCTTTCACGAATTCAGAAAGGCTCGAAGGCTGAGCAATGGCGACATCCGCCAGTTTTCCCGCCAGGGCGGTGCAGCTTCCCGCGTCGCCCTTGGTGATGACGGGGATGATGTCCTTGCCGGGCACCAGTCCGGCCTTCTCATAGAGGAGATAGGAGCAGAAATGGGTATTGCCTCCCAATCCCGCCCAGGTCCACTTTATTTCGCCGGGATGCTGTTTGATGTACTGCAGCAGTTCGGTCAGATCGTTAAAGGGAGCGTCGCTTCGTGCCGCCAGGGCGAGGTTTGCCCGGTAGACCTGACAAATCGTTCTGAAATCGCTGTAGGTGAATTTCTGCCGGCCGAGCGCGTTGTTGTTCAGCATGGCATTGTGATGAATCAGCAGTGTGTATCCATCGGGAGCTGCCTTCAATACCTCTTCCTGACCCAGCAACGTTGCCGCGGCGGGCATGCAGACGACCACCATTGGCTCGGGGAGAAGGTCTTTCTTCTCGATGATGCCCTTGATCAACATGGCGGTTCTGTGGCTTGCACCACCTTCCTTGTAGGGAACGATGACTCTGATTTCCCTCTGCGGCCAGTCTTTCGATGCGGCATAACCGATGGCCGGGACAATCAGACAGAGTACCAAAATAAGCGCACATAATTTCTTCATAACTCTTTCACCTCTCTTTGATTTAGTGAAACAACGCGACGACATGACGCGTAATTCCTTAATTCATGGTTTCCTGGCTGGTATGTTCTGTTCTCCTCATTTCACCCGCAATACCCGGAGCACCATCATTCAGCGCTCCGTCACCCCACCAGACAACAGATAACCGCACAACAGATACCGATGATCCTTCGCCTTGCCGGAACGGAGATATTGACTCGCTCCTGCGGAAGGTATCATCGTCACCACCATCCATCGGTCAACAGATTCCCATCGTCGTCAAAACAGACTTTCGACTTTTCGGCACCTGTTACCTTCCTGCTGCATTCACTGTCCTTTAAAACCGCTCCCGATACGATCAGTCTTCCAAGTTCGAGAGTGTTCCTGATAAAGACCACGCGCAGGGGAGACCCGTCATCGGCCTGCAGGGACCGGAGGGCAAAGGAGACTGCATCGTAATCGCTTTCCTGGATGACCGGTATTTTCCCCTTGTCGAAACCGCCCGATGCAAGCACATTTGCATAGGTCGCCGTGAAATTGATCTTATCCACGTAACGCCGTGTCACAATATCGGCCAGTGCCATACCGATGGCATTACCGTGTGACGCGTTGTGAAGATCAAGAAGCACGATCCGCTTGATCTGCGGTTTCTCCTCACTCATGACGAAGCTCTTCATCCTGCCGATCACGTTCACGTCCATACCCGGTCCGCTGATGTTCTTCCCCGCCTCGTACACGACGAGAAGATCAATATCGTTGACAGGAAGGGCAGGCATGAACCCCTTCGCCTCTAACAGCAACCGTTCATCAACGGCGGCGATCTCATCCTTCAGTGCCATTTCAAGGGCCGCCACTTCATGGTGAGCGTTCTCGACGATTCCGAGGGCGCATGTAATGGGGGCCTTTTCCATCGCCAGCATCGCCGCATCGACAATCGCCGGATAGAGTCCGTGGGCGTGTATTTCACTGCAGCCTTTCCCGTTGCCAAGGCCGATGGAAATCATTTTCAGAAGTCCGCTCTCGTGGGTTCCCCTGAATTTTGTGTGCGGCTTGACGCGGTTCACGACAAAGACGGCATCTGCTTCATAGGCATTTCTGTCGAAGTAGACCGGTGCGCCCCCTTTCGTCCTGCCCAGTTCTACCACCTCTGCGCCGGAAAGGATCTCCGTTCCCACGCTTTCTTCAGTAATTCCGAGGTTCCTGAGAACGTCGACCTCGCCGGTACCGTCAAAACCGCCGTGACTCCCCATTGCCGGTACGATGAAGGGTTTCGCACCCATCAGCTTCAGCTGTTCCACCAGTGTCCTCAAGATTTCAACTCGTTGCGCGATACCCCTGCTTCCCGCCGTTATCGCTACCCGATCATTCTTCCTTATATGTCGGGAAAGATCCCTTCTCTCGAATTCACCGATTATTGCTTCCCGGACGTTCTCCAGGGCCGGCTGGTGAAACTTCTGTGAAACAATATAGAAATCATCGAAATTCATGGTGGCCATTCTTTCACGATTCCCGTTAAAGCCCCACGCCGGAGCCCGGCGGGACCGTCCTCATATGGTTGTGGCAATCCGCCAGATACCGAACTCCCGGTGTCCAAACTTCTCCGATGCGGTTAATTCTCCCTTACAGACACGGAGTATCGTATCGTACACTTTTCGTCCCTCATCCTCGAGACTGCTGCCGTTGTGGATGAGATCACCCACGTAGACGTCGGTGTTCTCCTTCATTTTCATGTAGGTTTCTCTATTGCCTGTCACCTTCACGACGGGCGCAATCGGTGTACCGCAGGGATTCCCACGCCCCGTGGTAAATACCATCACCTGGGCTCCCGAGGCCAGCATCCCGACCATTGACTGGATATCGTGCCCCGGTGCGTCCATGATGGTCAGTCCCTTTGCCTTCAACGGTTCACCATACATGATGACGTCCTGTATGGCATTCGTGCCCGCTTTGAACGCACAGCCGAGGGATTTCTCCTCGATCGTGGTAATCCCGCCCGCCATGTTACCGGGACAGGGCTGCGTTCCTCTGATATCGCACCCCTCGTCGAAGACTTTCTGTTCGAATGCGTTGACGACACTGAGCAATTTCTCTGCGACAGAGGCGTTTACCGCCCGCTTCGCCAGGATATGCTCCGCTCCGATCATCTCCGGTGTTTCCGTGAGAATGGCGCTGCCTCCCGCCTTTATCAGCAGGTCCGTGGCATACCCCACCGCAGGATTGGAAGCGAGTCCCGACGTCGAATCGGAACCGCCGCATTCAAGACCGAGAATGAGTTCGCTGACGGGAAAGGGCTCGGAATGCATCATTTGTATCGTTCTCATGAGCCTCGTTGCAATGGCGGTCCCCTTTTCAATCGCCGCCGTGGTACCGCCCTCACTCTGTATGGTGATCATTTCTACGGGTTTCTTCGATTCGGCTATCTCCCGGGCGAGGTTTTCAGGCCGCAACAATTCACATCCCAATCCGACAACGAGCACGGCTCCTGCATTGGGATTACGCCCTAGTCCCACCAGCGTTCTGAAGGTCTGTTCGAGGTCCTTTCCCATGTGCCCGCAGCCATACTGATTCGCGATGGAAACGGCGCCGGGGACACTCCGCGCGATGCTTTCGGCGACATGCCCCGCGCAGATGACGCTCGGTATGACAAGCATGTGGTTTCTGATACCGATCTTCTGATCGGGCCGTCTGAATCCTTTAACTTCATCCATCGTTACAACTCTCCTCGCTGCCCCTCTCGCCACGGGTGCAACTCAACCTGTCAGGACAAATCGCCTCTTCCACGCAGGCTCTCGACATTGTGCACATGCACATGTTCGCCCGGCTTTATTTCAACGAGAGCCCTTCCGATTATTTCCCCGTACTTGTACACATGATCGCCAGGGTGGATATCGTGAAGAGCAAACTTATGTCCGGCAGGAACATCGTGAAGAACGGTCAATCGCTGTTCCCGCCCTTCAATGACATACCCCATCTCCTTGCCTGCTTCCAGATTGACGGTCGCCGTCGCAACGCTGTCCGCAGGGTTCAGGATAATCGCACCGTCGAGTGTAATAATTCTCATGGCCTTCACCTCTTACAGGCGCCGCTGCTCCCAAATAGCGGGATTTGCAAGATCCTTTGTCGATTTGCCCTCCAGGACGGTACAGAGGTTTTCCGCAACCCTGACCGCCATGTTCCGGTTTCCCTCAACGGTCAGTGCCGCGGTGTGGGGCGTGACGATAACATTCTCGAGCTCATAGAGCGGATTGTCGGGTAAGGGCGGCTCCGACTGGAATACGTCGAGACCGGCACCGGCAATCACGCCGGTGCTCAGCGCTTCATAAAGGGCGGCTTCGTCGATCAACGAACCCCTGGCGGTATTGATCAGAAAGGCCCCTTTTTTCATGCATGCCAGCTGTTCCTTCCCGATGATGGGTTTGTTATCCGCCGGTCCGGGCATGTGAAGCGATACAATATCGGCCTGTCCAAAGATCGCATTCAAATCGTCCGTCAGCGTGACGCGCAATCCCCGCTTTTCAAGCACCTCTCTCGAGATGTAGGGGTCATAGCCGATGATCGTCATTTCGAAACTCTTCTGACATATCCCGGCGCCGCGGGCGCCGATCTGTCTCAGTCCGATT
>CAYTUH010000112.1:4606-7521 GCA_964441165.1 uncultured Syntrophaceae bacterium | reverse complement strand
CAACTCGTCTTGCTAGATTTATATTCCAGGAATTCTTTATATCTGATAAAGAAGGCCGTGTGAGACCCCAGCATGTGGATGCCCTCAAGTGTCTGCCGGCCGGCAAAATAGGGAAGGGTTTCCGAGGTGCGGATTGAGCCCAGGGGTTCATCCAGGGGGGTATGTTCCCACGCGACGCGCCCGCTTCCCGATTGCTTCAGATACAAGTTGATCTCGTTGAACCTGTCCCAGGTATTTTTATTTTCATAGCCCGAGTAATTCCATTGAATCCAGGATGCGATAAAGGTGGTGTTGGCGTTGACCCAGAGTGTCGCAGCACAAAGAACGATAAAGGGCAGAATGGAAACAAGCTTTAATTTATCGGTGAATTTCACGATGAACGTTGCCCCGAACATGGAGAGAAGAATCTGGATAAAAGGTACAAACCTGATATCCAGAATGCCCATGCGGGGGCCGCAGAAATAGACTATCGTACAAAAAACAATCAGAAACAGGAAATACCGGGTTCTGTCATCCATGATATTCAAGGCCAGGGAGACGACGGATAACGCACACAAAGGAATGATGGTGACTGGAAATATTTCCAGA
Source organism: uncultured Syntrophaceae bacterium (assembly GCA_964441165.1). Taxonomy (GTDB): domain Bacteria; phylum Desulfobacterota; class Syntrophia; order Syntrophales; family UBA2210; genus CAYTUH01. The sequence goes on along the minus strand of CAYTUH010000112.1, from coordinate 6,933 downwards.
ACCGAATGGATGGTCCAGCGGAAAACAAATGAGGTGGTGTAGGGAATGTTCCCCACAAGGGGGAAGGTCCAGAACGCCATCAGCAAAAAGCCAAGTCCATAAACTACAAAGAGGTATGTAATGTTTTTCCTGAAGCCGGTAACTAAAAAGAAAGATCCGCAGATCAGGCAAAAGAGAAAGGCATAGGCGTGGCTCAATGCAATGAGAAGGATCAACAGGGCATTGAGCACAACCAAACTGTGCTTCCGTATACCCCGATACAGCGTCCCCATAAACAGAAGAACCAGAGCGAAACCGATACTGTAACAAAACTCTCCGGCCAGTGTGCTGGGGATATTGCCTCCCCACATGGAGTTTCCCTGGTTAAATAAAAAGGGAACTGTGAAGATGGCGGCGAATATGGGGATGGGGAATGTGTAATTCATTGCCCGAAAAGCAGAATATGCACAAATCGGGAGAAGAAAAATTCCCGTTACGGAGATCAGTTTGAAGGCTACCTGAAAAGGTACTATACCGCTCAGCAAGGCCATCGCTAAAAAGGGAAGGGGAAAATAATGGTAAAACAGAGGAAATCCCGCATAATTGCCCTGCATCCATCCCATGATTTTTCCCTGGGGCAATAACACTTCATTCAAGTGGACGGCGCAGGGATAATGAGAGCCCGTGTCACCACCGTTGATGGTCGTTTCCAGGAGCATCAAATCGGGTTTGAAAAAACTGGTGAGATAGAGAAGGATGAAAATCAGAATCGTAATATCAACACAGGTGTAAAGGTTTATACCTATTCTTTTCATGGGGGGGAGCCTATTTTTTCTTAATATACTGAGCGGCAATGAATATCAGCGTACACACGATTAATATAACGAGGACGACTGTATGGCTTATTCCCACAATTTGTCTTGATTTGGTAATGGTAAGGGTGCCCGGGATGATACCCGTTTGATGTATGCCCTTTATTTCATATTCGGCAGTGGCATATATCTGATACGTGCTTCCGCCTAAAGCGGAGAAATTTTCCATATCAAAATATATTTCCTTCTGAGACCGGGCGGGCATGGAAACCTGCTGCCGGGAGTTGATGATTTTTAATTCCCTGGGGGCGAAGAGGCGGACTGATGTTGAAATATCGTTTTCTCCCCTGTTTTTAACTGTCAGGACCACGCGTCCCTTTGTTGAAAAGCTTTCATCTGCCATATTCCCGAATATTACTGAAGGCGGCGCGTCTCTTTTATTTGAAACAATGATACAGGACAGGGCTGAAAAGGGATATTGGTGGGCATCGGTATAATGTGTAACGATAATGAGGGGGTAACAGCCCTGTTTTGAAGGGGAGATTTCAATTGACTTGTTGAAGCTGATCGTCTGATTGCTTCCGAGTTTCGGTTTTTTGGATGTAAAATATGTTTCACCTTCAAAAACAATTTCGACCTGAACATTATGAGCCGCCTCATCCCCTTTGTTTGCCGTTGATATCTCAAGGTCTATTCTGTTTTCTTCTACAAGGGACCGGATTGTTGTCTGGATGCTGATAAATGAAGCAAAAGAAGGATTTGCTATTAATAGAATGAATATTGAAAGAAGAAATTTATTTTTTATCATAAGGGCCTGTTCCGATGATTCCGCCATGTGATGCCCAGGGAAGATGCCACTCGATTCCGATTCAAAGTGCCAGGGGGCTCCGATTGGCTCCGTCATCCCGGTCTGCGCGCAACGATGCTGGTGTTTCAATTATTTCTCATAGATGTATTTTTAGGTCAAGCAGGCATATTTTCTCATCATGGACTCTCCTTTACTGTTGTAACCTGGTCTGACGGCTTTTATGGAAGTCACCTATGTCTCTCTCAGGGTGGCGGAATGAATCATCTTCCAATGGGGGATTGCCTGGGAACAGGCAGAGACGAGCTCTCCTTTGTCTCGTGATTGTAAATAGATGTATACATCCTTCCTCAATTTTGCTATAGGTCGTGACGGGTGATTCCCGAAAGGACTGTCCGGTAAATCCCGAAAGCCGGGGACGGTGGCACGAATATCTTCAGCATGGTCTTCCAGACGGCCTGGCCCTGTCGATGGAAGATCGGACCGTCATAAATCCTGGTCGCAGGGAAACGGGAACAGCCGGTATTGTGACTCCATGACATCATTACAATCCTTATACATTGAGTGAGACGGAGAAGGACAGAGTGTCCCGCCTCATTGCCGGAGAGAGATGAACGGTAGAGACCCATCAGATGTTGCAGGGAACAGGGAATGGCCTTCGATTTCCAAGAAGGTTCTCCTCTTCTGCGCCGTCCTTTTCCTTTTCTTCTTGGCAGCCTACGGCAACAGTT
>CAYTUH010000112.1:0-4585 GCA_964441165.1 uncultured Syntrophaceae bacterium | reverse complement strand
GAAGTGGAACCGGATATGACCCGGATGGAAGTGAAAGAGTCTCTTTTTCAAGGGGAGGCTTACGCGTCCCGTGGCATACCTTTCCTTCGCCATTAACTACTATTTTGGAGGGCTTGACGTCTTCGGGTATCATCTCGTCAATTTCGCCGTTCATTACCTGAGCGCGGTCTTTCTCTTTCTCTTTATCTTCAATGTGCTCAAACTGCCTCTCCTCGCTGACCGTTACGGCGGAGATGCCTTTGTCATTGCCGCACTCGCCTCGCTGCTCTGGGCTCTGAGTCCCGTCCAGGTCCTTGCCGTCTCCATGATCGTTCAGCGGATGGCATCCATGGCAGCGCTCTTTTACATCATGGCCATGTATTGCTATCTCAAGGGGAGAACCGCTCCCCTTGCTTCCCGCAGTATAATCTGGTTCTTCATGACCGGGGCATGTGCACTTCTTGCCTTCGGGACAAAACAGAATGCCGCCATGTTGCCGGTGAGCCTCTTTCTCCTCGATCTCTTCCTGATTCAGGGAGTCCGGAGCGAAACGGTAAAAAAATATGTGAAGATTTCAGTCATCCCCATCCTGGTGGTCATTGTTCTGGGGAGCGTGTATACGAATTTTTCATCCATTATCAACGGATTCAACGGGAGACCCTTTACCCTCGCCGAGCGCCTGATGACGGAACCGCGCGTCATTGTTTTTTACCTCTCCCTTTTGTTCTATCCCGCGGAATCACGCCTGACACTGCTCCACGATATCGAAATATCCCGCAGCCTGCTGCAGCCCTGGACGACCATTCCCGCTTTCATTTTCATCACCTCTCTGGTTCTGCTCTCCCTTGTCGCCGCAAGAAGAAAACCCCTTATTTCCTATTGCATACTCTTTTTCTTCCTGAATCATCTTATCGAGGGATCGGTCCTTTCCCTCGAGATAGCCTACGAGCACAGAAATTATCTTCCTTCCATGCTGATCTTTGTGCCCGTTGCAATGCTGATGATCCGCGTGACGGCCTTCCTTTCGCAAAAAAGAAACGTGCAGGTCCTTGCCGTCGGCATGATGGCCCTTCTGCTGATATGGCAGGGCCATACCGTTTTTAAGAGGAACGCGATTCTGAGACATCAGGAAACGTTCTGGCTCGATAATCTGAAAAAGGCACCGAACCTGAGCCGGCCTCACGGTGAAATCGGGAAAATTCTTCTTTCGAAAGGAGACCGCGCCTCATTTGCGGCACTGACCACTGCGCTGAAGATCGGACGATATTCCAGCGCAACGGAACCCTGGGTCTACTACGGCAACCTCGGAAATTATTACATGATCATCGAAAACAACCCCGAGGCGGCACTTGAACACTATCACAAGGCGCTCCAGTACAAAAAAGCGGCTGATGTATACAACAGCATGGCGATTACCTGCGCGATACAGGGGGACCTCGAGAAGGCATACGAATACAGCCGCGCCACGGTAACGCACGCCCCCCATAACGCCGTGTATCACGGTAACTTCAGTCAAATCCTCCTGCAAAGAGGGATGCTTGATGAAGCCATCGCCGAGGGGTTGAAAACGCTGGAACTGCAGCGTGATAATGCAGCGGTACTGCCCATACTGGGTGAGGCCTACCGGAAGAAACAAGATTACGGGTCATCGGCGCGGTACTGGGAGTATTACAGCGTCAGGGACCCCGGGAACCTGAAGGTCTGGGCAAACCTGATCTTTCTCTATGAACGCCTTGGCGACCATGGGGGGGTGATCCGTGCCGTCAGCCGTCTTCTGCTCCTGAAGGGAGAAAAAAAGATTGACAATGTCGCCGACGCATTGAATAAAGTCCCACCGCTGGTCGACGGAAAAACCAATGCGGAGATACTCCTGCCCATAATGCGCACAATTGCGAAGGAGCAGTATGCGGGTCAGAGATTGGCACCGTTGTCTGCGGAGTAGCGGTGGCGAAACCTGGATGGGGTTGCCGGAATAATACACAACAGGGTAAAGATAACCGGGATGAGAAAAGGTCGGTGTGATCCCAGTGGCGGGCGGTGCCGGTTTGATCAGGGATGAAACGTGAAGTTTCATACGTGAATGTAAATGCTGTTATTCTTGCTCCTTCAATCTTTGCTCCAGTAATCCTGAATGTAGCTGCCTGATTCATCAGGCCATTGCGCTGATAAGCGCAAGGACCGTACCGCAGAAAATAAAAACGCCGATAAATCGGCACGCTACACTTAAAGAAAGAATTCTGAATTCAGAAATAAGCCCAGCCGTCGGCCGGTTTAATCGAGGATGAAACTTTAAGTTTCATACAATGACCTCATAAACTATTATATTCGTCAGGATTTTTTTACTCCTCCTTTTGTAAAGGGATGCCGGGAGGGATTTGACAGGTAAAATCCCGCTTACTCACCCTATGCAAAGGGGAAAACCGGGAGCGGGCATCAGCCGGTAAAAGAATTGAAGTGTCATACAAGGAGGGTCTGTGATGGAAGATTTTATCGAATATGTAATGGGAAACCCGGTGGCACTCATAATTCTTGCGGTCATCACGCTGCTCATCGTCTACTTCATCTTCAAGAAGCTTCTCAAACTGGCGCTTATCTGCGGGCTCGTTCTGATCGGTCTTTGCAGCTATTACTACTATAACGCGCCTGAAGAATTCCCCGATAAAATGACGCAGACCCTTCGGGAAGTGAAGGAGAAAACTGGCGACATCGTTGAAAAGGGAAAGGCCGTTATGGAAAAGGGCGGCGATATTGCCGGAGAGGTGGTTGACCGCGTCACGGAAGAAAGCAGGAAGTTGAAGGGGGATTGACCTGTCGCAGGAAATCCCACATCATATCATAACGGGAATAAAAACGGCGACGTGATCCAATAGTATATGAGGGGATTGTTACAGAAGATCTATCTCCATCGCCCGTGCCGGGCAGGCTTTTACGCAGAATTCACAGCCGCTGCACTTTTCGGGATCAAAGAGGATCTTCATGGTTGGTCTGTCCAGGTAAAAGGCGTCTGCGGAACAGAACGCGATGCAGGCGCCGCAATGGACACACTTTTCAAGATTCTGGGTCACACTCTTTGAGAGCGGTTCGACCTTCAGGCCCGATTCCCTGAGATAGCGGATCCCACGGTCAAAATTTTCCTTTGTGCCCACCAGGTCGAGGACCAGGAGACCTTCCCGTCGTGGCGAGACGCGCGCCCTGAGTATGTTGAAAGAAAGATCGAAGTCCCGGGCAAGGCGGCACACGATGGGCTGATCGACCACCTGGGGCGTGTATCGTAAAACGACTTTCTTTGAGTAGAGTGTATCCATCTGGACTCCCGGAAAATTGATACATGCTAATGAAACGATTCCATTATGTCAAGGGGTTAGTTGAACCATCCAGCAAATCATCCCAGGAAAAGGTGCTGAAGGTCTCGCTCAGAGGATGATCGTCCTTGACGATAGTATAGGTCAGATTTGTAAAGATTTTATCGGAGATTCGCCTGACCGGATCGATGGGTACGACATCATCGTCGCTCCCGTGATAGACGATGACGGGGATAGGGGCTGTTTTACTTCGATAGGCGGTGAATTCATCAAGGTCGAGGGCCGGCGCCAGAAGAATCAGCTTTGCGACTCGTGACGGGTTATCCAGGGCGTACATGGCGGCCATCAGACCACCGTAGCTCGATCCCACCAGGATGATATCGGTCTTTCCTTCAAGGACCCTGTTCAATTTTTCCATTCTTTCTTCGAGGGTTCCAAAATAATCCTCTATGATCATGTCGGGATACCGGCTCCCGAAATAGGTTCCCTTTGTTCCCCTTCCGCTGCTCTCCAAACCGTGAATAAAAGCTCGTATCATTTCTTTTGTACGCCCCCGGCAAATGAATTATCCGCATACATACAATTACGTCTTCAATTTTGCAAGGCATGTGTGCCGGTCGGGTTTAAAATTATTGCGCGTGAACTGTTCATTGTGTTAGGTAGCATCGTCAGTGAGAGGAGAAAAAAGATGGCAGTTATCGTTCCCTTCAGAGCACTCAGACCCGCCCGGGAACACGTCGGGAAGGTGGCATCATGCGCCTACGACGTGATCGATTCCGATGAGGCGCGGGTTCTGGCGAAGGAAAACCCGGAAAGTTTCCTGCACGTTGTGAAATCAGAGATAGATTTGCCGGAACATATCGATCCCTACGATCGATCCGTATATGAGAAAGCGAGAGAGAATCTCGAAAAACTGGTGAAGGAAAAGATTCTTTCCCTTGAGGACAAACCCTGTTTTTATGTCTACCGGCAGAAGATGGGAAGCCATGTGCAGCATGGAATCGTTGCGTGCGCCGATATCTCGGAATATGTGGCGGGACGGATCAAAAAGCATGAGTTGACCCGGGCCGAGAAGGAGGCCGACAGGACCAGGCATATCGACGTGGTCGATGCCCAGACGGGCCCGGTCTTCCTGACCTACCGTGCGGTGGATTCAATTGACCGCCTTGTTGCAGATGTGGTTGAAGGGGCACCCGAGTATGATTTCCAGGCCGATGACGGCATTACCCACACCGTATGGGTCGTTTCGGAAGAGCGGGCGATTCGGACAATCCGGGAAGCCTTTTCCTCAATACCTTCGCTCT
>CAYTUH010000111.1:0-7571 GCA_964441165.1 uncultured Syntrophaceae bacterium | reverse complement strand
GGTTACTCCCCCGTTGAAGAGCGTGTCGTTGGAAAGGGTGTCGCCGGAAAAGGCTGCCCCCGAAAAGCCTGCATGCTGTGAGAAGGTAGCCCCTGCAAAGTTCGTGTGGCCGCTGAATTGGGCACGGGTAAAATCGGCGTTTCCTGTAAAGGATGTCTGTAGAAAGTCGGCATTGGCCTCGAATTGTGCCTCCGTGAAACAGGCGCGATGGTTGAACCGGGCCACGGAGAAGCTGGCATTCCCGGTGAAGAGGGCATTGCTGAAGTCGATGGCGGGGAAGAATTCCGACTCGCCGCTGAAACGGCTGAATCGTATGGGACCGTTGAATATCGTTCCAGAGAGGTCGCATTCCCGTTCTTCAGCCCGCGCCTCGAGAATCAGGGTGAACACGAATTCGTTGAACGATGCGTTCTTAACGCCCTTTTTCCCGGCTGGCGCATGAAAGAGACAGTATTCTTTTCCCTTTTCATCGGTCCAGACCGGTTCGCGATCACGGCACCAGCCCGTTCCATCTTTATAACAGCATGTCATTCCGTGACAACCTCACTCATCACATCTTACAGGGACTTCGTGCGGGCCATGCGGCCCGCTTCGGTGGATCGCCGGCGGGAGCACCCTTTCGGCACAAGTTATTCGAGGAGCCCCACCACTCCGATGGAATAGGTCCGCCGGTCGTCCTTGCCGTCGAGATCGGCAATCATGAAACGGCCGCCCATGGTGACCTTTTCTTCAGTATAGAGCGTCTCACCCGTTCCCCGGTTGTAGGGGACCGCAACGGGTCCCTCGAAGGCGTAGGCAACCGTATCTCCCTCAGCGACAGAGAAGGGCACCTGGAATTCCATCTTGTTGAGTCCCGGTTGGGTGACCTGGAAGGGACCGGCCTGCCAGACCGCAAACCATCCTTCCTCGACCTTGCGCATGACGAAGACCTGGTATGAGCAGGGAGCGGTAAAATATCCCCAGGTCCCGATCAATGAACCTCCCGAGGGAATCCGGTGATTAAGGTCAATCAGAGTCAGGTTCTCACCCTCCTGTTCAAGACGCGTCATCAGCTCGCCTCCCACGTAATCGAGGAAGCTCTGGTTCTTCGAGAATGTTCTCAGTGTCGAGATCTGATCTTTCAGGAAGGAGCGCACGTCCTGCCGCAGTTTTCCCGCTTCTTCTTCCCGAACGCCTTTTTCCTTCTCCAGTGCTGCGGCGATCTTCGTCAAGTCGTCCACCCGTGCCTCCAGATTTGCCTTGTCCTTTTCCAGATCGGCGACACGTCCCTTTGTTGCCGTGAGATCGGTCGTCAGGGCGAGGTTCTGTTCTTCGAGCATCTTCATTTTCTCGGGCGTGCCGACGCAGCCGGTCAGTACAAGCAGTATCAATCCGTAACCGATGATCTGTTTCATGATCCACTCCTTCAATAGTTCTCGTTCCGTGTGAATAATCCCATTCCTTAATCGTTACGTATCCGGAAGGGGGCCGTTCCGACGGTTTCTTCATCCTTTATCAGGTCCACACGGTATTTCCCCCGCACCCACCCTTCAAGGGGCTGCCGTATCAGGAAACCCGACATTCCTTCCCGCGAGGTGATGACAACGGGAAATTCCTGCAGCGTAACGTTTCGTCCCTCATCCCGCCATATTCCCTTGACGATGGTGCCCGGAGAAAGACCGGCATATTTGATACAGATGAATATCTGGTCGTCATCGGGACCGAATGCCTCGCGGGGATTTACCACATTTCCCGAGGGAACCTCGCCGAGGGCATAGAGACCGTTCAGCCACGGAGGTGCCTGGGGCGCGGCGGTGTCTGCGCCTGTCCCGGCGGGGAGTGGTGCGGCAAGGGGGACCAGTGCATCCTTCACGGCCGGTGCCGGCGGCAGGGGGATGTTGACGGCGAGATTCAGCCATGCACCCCAGTCCTCACCGTTTCCGTTGCCGCCGTCGGTGGAAAGGAGGCGCAGCTCCTTTATCCCTGCAAGTTCGACGGAGAAGGGTTTCGCCGGATCGTTCTGACGGAGCAGGCCGCTTTCCCAGAGCGTGTTGCCGTCGCCCTGGACGATGAAATTCATGGAGCCTGCATTTCCGCAGTAGTCCAGGCATTCAAGAATGGCCGCGCATCCCGATACCGTAAGGGGCGATCCGTCATGGCGATAGATGATCTCCGTGGGGCCCAGTCTGCCTGGTGGGCAGAAGATGCCGTCATTCAGGATGAAATCCTTTTTACAGGCGTGCCAGTCCCTGCCGCTGAAGGAGGGTGCATCTTTCATATGGGAAACATCGGACCAGTTGCCCCTGACGACGACATCGTCGGGACGGTAAGGGTCGGATAGCGGCCTTTCTTCATCGGCGGTGATAATGTCCGAAATCAGGGCGATCTCTTCTTCCGTGAGGGCCCTGCCGTAGATCAGCAGGGATTTCAGAGAGCCCTTGAAATAGTGATTTTCTTTTCCTGCCGGCACGCCGCCGATAGTCAGGGGGCCGTCGGTGTCTCTGATTCCCGAGCCGTGATAGCTGCCTTCGGCGACTTTCTCTTTTCCGTGATAGAGAAGGGTTGTATGTGTTTCAGCATCGATGACGCAGGCAAAAAACATTCGTCCCTCGACGATGTGGGCGGGCGTGTTTGTCACCAACTGCCCCCGTCCTACCCCTTCGTGAGGCGTCGAAGTGAAGTGGATGAATCCGCCCACGTTGATCCATGCCCCGTATTCCCTGTTTTCGCAACCCGCGGTGCAGTCGGGGGCGTTTCCTTTCCAGAAAAGATTGTGCCATACCTTGTTTCCGTAACTTCGGACGGTGACGTCACCGATGACGGTGAGTGCTTTTTCGGAGTGGAGGGACGGGTGGGCCGGCACTTCGATATATTCATCGATCCCGTTGAGCAGGATCCCCTGTGTGCCGATCCATGTTCCCCCGTGCATCCTGCCGTCGTTGCCCTGTCCCGAGAGATCTTTCACGACGCCGCCCGCCGGTTCTTCCGTAAAATCGAAGTAGAGCCGCAGTTCTTCACGGGGGAACCCGGTTTTGTCGGAGGTGCTTTCCGACGGGCTTCCTTCCCTGCTCTTATTCAGGAGGGAGCGTGCCGCATATTCCTGGTATCCCTGCTTCACTTCGGCCATGAAGAGATCTTCCGGCGTCACCCGGTCGATCTTCCAGAGGCCATTCCGTTTGATCAGCATGGCCACATAGGTCATTTCCTTGTCGAAGCTGTTACCCGTTACTTTATTGAAAAGGCTTCCCGACACAGTGTAGCGTGCGATGGCCGTTCCGCCGTCCGACGAAAGGGCTATTTCCGGTTCGCTCAGCCTCAGATCCCTGGTGCCGACGGCGGACCAGGCATTACGGGTCATTCGTGCCGTCGCTTCACGGTCTTCACCCGATTCGACGTCAAGGGCGTTCAGATAACCGTCGAGGTTTTCCTGTACGGTACTTTCATAATAGGATTGTATGAGATTCCTGATTGCGTCGTCCGGTTCGTTACAACAGGCCGGCAGGGGCGACATGACCATGATCAGCCAGGCCGCAGAGAGGCAGAACATCGTCAGTATGCCGATTCGCTTCATTTCACACCCGTCCTTTGCTTTCAACTCAGTAAGTACATGCCATGCGCAAGGCAAGAAGCCTCTTTCAACGACAGTTGTTCTGACGTGTCGTTTTTCATACCGCATAACGATGCATTATGCAACCTGCCCTTGACGGAGTCGGGGTGTTTTTCATGAAAATTCACGTGGCTTTTCACGAACCGGCGTGACGATCCGACTGCGCCGCGTAGCTACTTGAAATAAAAGGACTGTTACGAAGAGGCCGATGCAAAATATCCTTTGACAGGACGCACTATGTTCTTTATTCTGTGGCGCAGAGCTGAAAAGACCTTACCCTGAACACGACACCACTTCCGGACGTATCCGTGATTATCCCGGTTTGAATCATCTTATTCCAGTACAGTTTTTTGATGTAATCCGAAGATCGATCAAACGATATAGAGGAGGGTGATGAGATGAAAAGTCGCCATGGAGTAAGTGTTGCATGGTTGTGCCTTCTGGGTATTGTCATGCTGGGGTTGGTCGCAATCGTCGGTAGCGGTGGTGGTGACGATGGTGACGGTAACGGCAACGGCAATGGAGGAGGCGGAGAAACACCGCTGGATGTCTACCGCTATTCAATCAGAATGGATTCGGAAGAGGATCCCCTGAGGGTCGGATTTGCCGAGGACGGTGACGCCTACGAGGTGGCCGTGGTGACAAATGTCCCCGGCGGCGTCGGTTTTGCCGGTACCTACTATAGGGAAACCGAAGCCTTTACACTGGATGCGGGTTCCAGCGTACATGTCGATTCAGACAGGGGCGTGCCGCTCTTCGGCTCGTTCAGTGTAGCCGTTTTGCAGGCCTTCACCTTTCCCGGTGAGGGTTTTCCCACGGCCGGTGAACTGGAAGTGACCGGTACGGCCGGGACGGTCAGGGTCACAATAGTCAGTGCGCCGGCAGCGGGAGTAAATATCAGTCTTGACGGCGGGGGCCCGGTCTTTTACAGCTGGGACGATCTCGAGGATCTGTTCGATTCGGACTCAGAGGAATGGAAGAAGTGGGCGTCCTTTGCCGTGAATGTGTTCAAATTCGTTTTTGAACAGTTCGGCTTTGTCATTCACGCGCTGGAATCCATCGGGGATTATGGGGATGTACTTGAAACGCAGGGGGCTATCCAGTTTGACTGTGATACCTTTCCCCTTCTCGCGACGGGAAACCATGAATTGAAATGGGTTGACAATGGGAACGGGAACCTCGGTCCCGCGGACAGTTTTGTCTGGACCTTTAGCGATTGCTGGGATGATTCTTCCGGCGACGATATAGACGAGTTGATCAATGGCGTAATTAATCTCACCGGATACACGGAAGTTGTAGATGACGACAGGATTGTCAGGATCGGTTTCGAACCCTCTCTGGAGGCTCCGGGAGGGGTTATCTATGATGGTTTGGTGCTGACGGAAACCAAGGAAGATCCTCCGGGCACGTTTACGATCGACTATGACAGTGAAATTACCATCGATGGTGCATTGCAGATCGTCTTTTTCGAGTAGCCTTTCCGGGGTGAATCCGGGATGACGGTCAGGGATTCAGATATAAAACAGCGGCGCCGGGGATGCAACTCTCCGGTGCCGCTGTTCCTCTCCCTGCCGATGATTACTTCTCGGTCTTGATGGCAATCTTCTTGCCCATGACGGCGGTTTCCTTTGTTTTCGGAAGCGTGACGTGGAGAACCCCTTTCCTGAAGTCCGCCTTCACTTTCTCCGCATCGATTTCTTCAGGCAGCGGAATGACGCGGCTGAAGGAACCGTATCGCCGTTCCGTATGCCAGTAACCTTTATCCTTCTCCTCTTTTTCCTCCTTCTTCTCGCCTTTGAGGGTCAGAGAATTACTGGTGAGGAGTACCTCGATATCCTTCTCGTCGAGTCCCGGGAGTTCCGCCTGGATAAGGATTTCCTTGTCGTTTTCCTTCACGTCGATATGGGGCGAGAAATCGCCGTACCATTCGTCGAACTCTCTGAAGGGTGAGATTTCAGAGCCGCGGAAAAAGGAATCGAACAAATCATTGACCTGCTTCTGCAGCGCGTAGAAGGGATGCTCCTCCTCACGCCTGACCGGCAGACTCCTTCTCCACCTGTTTCGCGTCACAAGATCCTTGATTGTCATGATATTTCCTCCTCTCTCTTACGCAGCCGTTACTGCTATCTTTTTCGGCTTTGCAGGCTCCGCTTTGGGAAGCGTGAGCCGCAGGACACCATCTTTGACGGTTGCCCGTATCTTGTCGTTGTCGATTTCATCGGAAATCGAAAATGATCGCTGGTAATCGCCGATGTCGTATTCCGCGTATGTGATTCGATATCCCGCATGTTCATCGGGTTCAATGACTCCCGATATCGTCAGCACACCTTTTTCAAGGATGATGTCCACGTTTTTTTCATCCACACCCGGCATATCGGCGATCAGCAGTATGGCATCGGCATTTTCGATGATATCGACCGGCGGGATATAAATTTTCCGGTCACGCGTGGGTTCGGTTTCCAGTGTTGTCTGGACTTCCCTGGTTGCATCCTTTTTGCTATCCGCCATTGAGATCACCTCCTTTACTCAGTCTTGATACTGATCTTTTTCGGTTTATCCTGTTCGAGACGCGGCAGCGTGATTTTCACGATGCCTTTCTCGTATACTGCATTGACTTTCTGCGGGTCCACCCGAAAGGGCAGTCGTACGTTTCTCCTGAACCGGCCGTGCGACCGTTCCTGGCGATGATATTTTTCGTTCTCCCTGAGTTCCTCGTGCCCCCTTACGCCGCTCACTGTCAGGATGTCTCCCTCAACAGAGATGTCGAGATCCTTTGAGTCGATACCCGGTATTTCGGCAATCACGATAACATTATCTTCACTGCCCCACAGATTTATCGCCGGGTACTCTCGTGAAAAAGGAAGACTCCGACCCGAAAAGAGGCGATTCATCTCTCGATGGAGACGATCCATCTCGTGCCAGGTATCAAAAATATTACCCATTCTCCCCAAGTCCGACAGCAACATGGTAACTTCCTCCTTTCAAAAAAATATTCTTCTTTGCTCATAGTAAAACAGACCCAACATTCTAATAATGTTGAATAATTCTGTTTTCAACCATAAAATAATCACGAAATAATTTTTGTCAAGATCGCTGAGCTGCGGTTTCAAACAGGCCCCCGGTTCATGCGGAGAGAGACGCCGCACACTCATCTTCTCGCAGCGAGGAAAGGAAAGTCTTTCTTGCCATCGCGTAAAATATTTCTTTAGGTGACGGTCCGGTTCTGTATTATAATCGTTCGCCGGGTGCACCATCATCGAACAGACATGGATAAGGAGGGAGTTATGGACAAGGCCGATCTTTACGCCGTGCTTTCAAGAAAAATGGGTATGGACAATTCCGTCTTGATTCCGGAGATCTGGAAAACGCTCTGCTCCGTCGAGGAAGCACGGATGCTCCTGGCGATGCCGGCGAATGCAGAGGAACTGGCAGGGAAATTTGCAAGGACTGTTGACGAGATGACCGAGATACTGGATCAACTGTTTCACCGGGGTATCGTTTTCGATTACGAAAAAGACGGCAGCACCGTCTACCGCATGCCCCGGCATATCGTTCAGTTCCATGACGCCACGATTCTCTGGAAGGATGCCCCAGAGGAGATGTTCGACCTCTGGGTCCGGTATATGGAAGAGGAATTCCCCCAGATTCCCGAACTGCTGACGGCGATCAATGCCCCGCCCTTCTTCCGGGTTATTCCCGTCAACGAAGGTATTGTCGCGAAGAGCCAGGTTCTCCCCTATGAGGATGCGGCCAGGATTGTGGAAAGGGCAGATAACATTGCCGTGACGGACTGCACCTGCCGGCTGATTATGAAAAAATGTGACAGGCCTCTGAACGTCTGCATGCAGCTCAACAAAGGGGCCGATTATGCGATCCGGCGCGGGACGGGGCGGAAAATCGATGCCGATGAAGCGAAGAAGATTCTGCGGGAGTGTGAGGATGTTAAAGTGGCGCCTACCACCGAGAACAAATCCGGCATGGGGAT
>CAYTUH010000110.1:1941-7580 GCA_964441165.1 uncultured Syntrophaceae bacterium | reverse complement strand
GTACCCATACCCGCCGTGGATCTGGATCCCCTCGCAGGCAACTTTCGTGGAGGCCTCGGCGGCAAAGAGAATCGCCGCGGCGGCCAGCTTGTCCAGTTCCGTTCCCTTCCCCCCCCTCTTGCCGTCGGGGCCATCGGCAAAGCGGGCCGCCCGGTAGACCAGCCCCCGTGACGCCTCGACGAGGCAGTACATGTCGGCGATCTTCTGCTGAATCATTTCAAAGTCTTTCAGCGGTCGCCCGAACTGTTCACGCTCCTTTGCATATTGAATCGAGTATTCCAGTGCCTGCTCCGCAATCCCGAGCGAGCCGCCCGAAAGGACAATCCGTTCATAGGCAAGCCCGGAAGTCACCACGGCCACACCGGTGTTTTCCTCAAGAAGAAGATTCTCGGCCGGCACCTGCACGTCTTCAAAACTGAGTTCACAGGTCGGCGACCCCCGCATGCCGCACTTCTTCAACTTTCTCGACACCGACACCCCCGGCGAATCGGCATCAACGATAAAGGCGCTGATCCCGTGAGGGCCCAGTTCGGGAGCCGTTTTCGCATAGACGAGCAGCGTCTGGGCGATGCTCCCGTTGGTAATAAACATCTTGCTCCCGTTCATGACGTAATGATCGCCGTTCTTTCGCGCTACCGTCCGCATCCCCCCCAGGGCATCCGAACCGGCGTTCGGTTCGGTCAGACAGAGCGCCCCCACATGGTCCCCCGTGCACATGAGAGGCAGATATTTTTTCTTTTGGGCCTCACTGCCGTTTTTGTGGATGTTGTTGGCACAGAGATTCGAATGTGCTCCGTAAGTCATGCCGAGTGCAGGAGAAATCCGGCTCAACTGTTCAACGGCCAGCGTCTGCATCATGATTCCCTGACCGGCACCGCCATACTCCTCATCGATGGTAATCCCGAGCATGCCGAGATCGCCAAGCTTCTTGAAAAAGCCCTCCGGCATCCGATCATCGTCATCGATTTCTTCCTGCATCGGCGCGATTTCATTGACCGCCCATTTGTACATGGTCTCGGCCATCATCCGTTCTTCATTCGTCAACTCTACCATATTCCGCTCCTTTTATTGGTTTTCTTAATGACAGCATTGATCCCTGCCACTGTATCCTCACAGAATGTCGTCACCATCTTTCCCTCAATTTCCCCCGTTCGTGAGACATTCATCTCCCCGATAGAGTATGAAACCATCCTTCGGCTCCATGACGTAATTAAATTGTAAGAGAACGCATCACTCAGCACGGGGAAAGAATCCCCGCTCCCTTCAGTTTACTCAATCAAAAATTGACTGAATTGTCAATAATTAATTGACAACAAATATTAAGTAATGATATATCTTAACCCATACAAAACATTAACCCTTATAACAATATGGTATTATTATGAATTTAGGTTCTATACTGAAAGACAAACGGAAGGCGCGGAAGCTCACATTGAAAACAATTGCCGAACGGGCAGGCATCTCGGAGGGGTTTTTATCGCAGGTTGAAAATGAAGTGAATTCCCCTTCGGTAGATACGCTCGTCAATATCTGCAATGCAATCGGCATCAATGCGGGAGATGTGCTCAAAGAGGCGGAAAAGCAGGAACGGATCGTGATAATCCGCAGGACCGACTGGGAAGAGGATGTTGAAATCCCTGCATCGGGCTTTGCAACACAGCGGTTCTTTTCACCGGAAAACAGAAGGGTTGTTGACAGTTCGGTGATCGCAATCGAACCGGGAAGGAGTATTCCGGCCCGGAAAAATGTGAAAAACACGCAGGAGATTCTCTGTGTGTTGAAGGGGGAAGTGGAACTTTTCCACGGGGGAGAAACGGTTAAACTTTTTGAAGGGGATTCTGTGCATTACTGGTCTATTCAGCAACGAGAGATTATTGCAAACAGATCAGGGGGGCTGGCTGTTGTTCTCTGGGTGGGGACACTGTAATTCGCGCGGAATTACCATAGGGGAAAAATCAACCGACAAATAAAGAAAGGAGTGGACGAATGATTAAATTCAGTGCGGAACAACTAAAGGTTCCCAAAATGATGAGACCAGTGTATCTCGTCACTGCAGGACAGTCAAAGTTTGATCGGGCCTTTCCCGGCAAGCGAACAGAGGAACTCTGTGTCGATGCATTGACACAGGCGGCCGAGCTTATCGACATGACTCCTGCGGAGTTAAAAAGCTATATTCATACCGCCTACTACGGCCATTTTGCAGATCATTTTGGTGATCAGCTTCTTGGCGAAGCGGTCATCCATGACCGCCTCGGCCTTGACCCTCTTGGGACTATCGGCGTCAAGACCGGCGGAGCCACCGGAGGTTCAACCATCTGGGAGGCTATCAAGGCTGTTGCCTCCGGCTATTCCGACTGCGCACTGGCCATGGGGTGGGAACGAATGGATGAGGTCCCCACCGATGAGGGAAACTTCCTTATCTCCTGTGCGGCCGACAAGGACTGGGAAACCCCGCTGGGACATATCTACACGGGCTACTATGCGGTCATGGCACAGAAATACTGGAAGGTCTTTGGAAAAGAGGAAGAATCCTTCAGAAAAACCCTTGCCGAAATCGCCGTGAAACACCGCGGCTACGCACGGTTTAATCCGTATGCGCACGGCCCCATGAAAATTACCGTCGAGGATGTCCTCAATTCTCCCGTGGTGGCCTATCCTCTCCTGGCCCTCGACTGCTGTCTCATGAGCGTCGGCGCGGCATGCTGCATCGTCTGCGATGAAGAAACAGCCGTGAAACTTACCAGCAACACAAAGAACAAGCCACTGAGAATCTGGGTCGGTGCAGGATCACACACACTGAGGCCCGCCGACAGACGAGACATGGATATCCCCCTGTTGCCGAATGAAACGGCCGATCAGTACAAGGACCTTGGCGAAAGATTCCCCGGCGGCGACCGCTATCCCGGCTTCACGGGATTTCTCGCGGCACGCATGGCCGCCTGGTACGGGTACCGCATGTGCGGCATTAACGATCCGATGGAAGACCTCGACGTCATCGAACTCCATGACGCATTCACCATCAGTGATGTCCAGACTTATGAAGACATCGGCCTGAGACCCTATGGCGAGGGTCGTGACTTCGTCGAGTCCGGTGATTGCTATCACACCAATCCAAAGACGGGGCAGCCGGGCAGACTTCCCTCCAATTTATCGGGTGGCCTTATAGGCTGCATGCATGCCGTCGGCGCTACGGGCATTATGCAGGTCTTTGAAATTGCCACGCACCTCTGGAACCGTTGGGCGGAGATCCACGGCGACGACAACCTCTGGAAAGACTTCAACCGGGAAAAACCCGCTGACTGGACCGATCTTCAGGTAAAAGATGCCAAGAGGGCGCTGGCAATAAGCCATGCGGGGGTGGGCTCTCACGTCACGGCCACTATCCTGATGGACCCTGATAATCTCTTAAAAGAGGACGCCTGAAAGGAGGAAACAAACCATGAGTATGTTTGGACAGGTATGTGTAAAAGATAATCAGTATAAGATAAAGGGCGATTTTCATCATCTGACACCGAATCAGCCGATCCGCAACGCCGATGACGGCTGGAAGCTTTTGGGGGTGACCAATCCCCGTGACATGACCTATATTCATTCCTACGGTGCAGAGGCGATATTCTTCGAATCCCTTGGCAAGGGAAAACTGATGGCCTCGAGATGTGACAATCCCGACTGCGAATCCAAGGGCACCATATACCAGCCCTTCAGGATTCACTGTATGGAGTGCCTGAAAAAATGCACCCCTATCGATATGACCGACCTGGCAAAAAAGACAGCGACGGTTCATACATTCATGGTATGTAACCGTACGGGCGCCTTTACCATCCTCGACAAACCGATCAAGTTCATCAACATCGAGTTTGAAGGCGTTTCCACTATCCTGATGAGTTACCTCTCCCTCGGCGAGCCCGATATCGGAATGAAGGTCGTTCCGATATTCAGAACCCAGAACCCCACCTGCACGATCATCGACCTCTCCTGGGTGCCGGCAGGGACAAAAGAGAGTGAACTGCCCGAAGGATTCAGTTTCTAACAAGATCCGACGGAACGAGATGTTAATGAGGAAACGGGGGCCCTGTGCCCCCGTTTTTTTATCCCTCACGGAAGTACTCCTGCATTAAGGATGAACCTTCGGAGGGGGGTCTGCTTCACCGAAACCCAGAGTGCGGAACCAGCGGTGGAGGACGAATACTACGGTCGCCTCGCTGTACGGCGTCAATCTGTACCCCCTTGCCTCTTGGCCCTGCGGCGGCTATCCACCGGACTTTTCTCCGAATCATCGAATTTAATCTTTTCATTATCGACGAGTTTTTGTAAGTTACGGAGTATCGATTTCACATCCCGGGCGCACAAGGCGCCGCACCACATCCCCGCAACGGGGAATTCAGTTTCACCGATCTTGCACAACCGATGCGCCATCACAGAATTGCGATCATTCATCATGACAAGGAGGGAATGTTTATGACCGCAGTAATGGAACCACGGTTTACCGCAGGCAGCAATTTTCATGATAACACCCTTTCCCAGTGCTATGAGAACCTGGGCTATCCGAAGGAATGGATAGAAGAGGGAAAAGGCTATGCGCCGGGCGATTCCTATGTCATCTCGCACCCGACCTGGTACTGGGAGGAATTGCCCGAAATCCCCGACATCTCCATCTACGAGCTTTTTCACGCAACGGCGACGAAATATCCCGACAAGACGGCCGTGATTTTCTTCGACAGGAAAATCAGTTACGGCGATCTCGATCGTCTCATCGGAAAATACGCCGCCTTTCTGAAGGATCTCGGCGTCGGCAGGGGTGACGTTGTCGCGTCCATGCTGCCGAACTCGCTGCAGCACTGGGTGGCCTTCTACGGCGCCGCCCGGATCGGCGCGATCCATACGCCTATCAATGTGATGTATCAGGAAGAGGAAGTGCGCTACCAGATCGAGGATTCGGGCGCCAGGGTGGTCGTCATACTGAATCTTCTCCATTCGCGGGTCAAGGCGCTCCAGGATGAAAAGATCCTCACGGACGTCATTACCACCGACATAAAGGACTTTGCCGCCGAGGATGCCGTCATTCCCGCGGCGGTGAAACCGCTCTGGGACATTCCGAAGGCGAAGATCGATGGAACCCATGACCTTTTTGAGGCGCTGGACCGGCACGAACCGCTGCAGGAAAAGGTACCCTGCCATCCCAGAGAGGATACGGCGCTGCTCCTCTATACGGCGGGAACGACGGGTCGTTCGAAGGGAGTGATCGAAACCCACTTCAACCTGGTCTACAATTCCATCAATCACCTCCACGCCGCCAGGATCTTCCAGGATGATATCATCAACTATTCGATCATGCCCATGTTCCACACTGCGGGATACTTTCTCTATACGCTTCCCACCTTTTACTCCGGGGGAATCGTCATCCCCATACCCATGTTCGACCTCGAAGAGGCCTTCAGAGTCATTCAGACATACCGTGTCAACGTCCTCTTCGCACCGCCCACCCTCTTTATCGCCCTGATGTCGAACGAGGCGCTTTTGAAAAAATACGATCTCGGCAGCCTGAAGCTCACCATCGGCTGCGGCGCACCCGTACCGGTGGCCGTCCAGAACCAGTGGCACTCATTGGCGGGTATCAGCCTGACCAACGGCTGGGGTAT
>CAYTUH010000110.1:0-1931 GCA_964441165.1 uncultured Syntrophaceae bacterium | reverse complement strand
AAACTCGATTCGATCGGCATTCCCGTCTACAGCGAGGTGAAGATCGTCGACGAAAAAGGCGCCATCGTCCCCAGAAACGAGCACGGTGAGATCTACTATCGCGGCCTCCAGGTGGCGCGGGGTTACCTGAACAAACCGGAGGAAACCCGTCAGGCCTTCGGCAAAGACGGATGGCTTCATACGGGAGACCGTGGATTTCTCGACGAGGAAGACTTCGTCCACTTCGTCGACCGGGAAAAGGACCTGATCATCGCCTCGGGATACAACCTCGCGCCGGTGGAAGTGGAAAATGTGATCTATCAGCATCCCTCCGTCTCGGTGGTCGCCGTAACAGGAAAACCTCATGAATATCGGGGAGAAACGGTGAAGGCCTTCGTGGTCCTGAAGGAAGAGGCGAAGGAAAGCGTCACCGGGGAGGAGATGATCCGTTTCTGCAAGGAACGGCTGGCCACCTTCAAGGTTCCCCGGGTCATTGAGTTCAGGGATGCACTTCCGAAAAGCGCCGTAGGAAAGATACTGAGGAGAATCCTCAAGGAAGAAGAAGCCGCAAAGGGAAAATAGGCATGGAACGGTACCACCGGCCGGAGCCGCTTTCGTTCCGGTCCCGGCCGGTGGAATGAACTATTCTACTCTCAGAGGTAGCTGGCAATAATAAGCTTCTGCACTTCCGTCGTCCCCGCGCCGATGGGAAATACCTTGGCGTCACGCATGTACCGTTCCACGGGATACTCCTTCATATAGCCGTATCCGCCGAAGATATGGACGGCCTCCCCCGTCACGCGCACCGCCATTTCACAGGCGTAGAGTTTTGCCTGCGCCGCCAGCATCCGCGCCTCTCGATGATTCCCTTCATCCCAGCAGGTCAATCCCTTGTAGGTCAGGAGCCGTGACGCCTCCAGTTCAACCAGCATGGTGACGAGCTTGTCCTGGATCATCTGAAAGCTATAGATGGGCTGGCCGAATTGCGCCCGCTCCTTCGAATACCGGAGGGCCGCTTCGAAGGCCGCCTGGGCGATGCCGATGGCGAGGCAGCTCCACATGAACCGCTCCACATCGAGGCCTGAGAACATCTGTTTCAACCCCTTCCCTTCCACACCGCCAAGAAGATTTTCTTCGGGCACCCGGCACTCCTCAAGAATAATCTCACCGGTGGGCGACGACCGGAGCCCCAGTTTCGACAGTTTCTTTCCCACCGAGTAGCCGGGAAAATCCGTCTCCACAATGAAGGTGCAGAGTCCGTCGGACCCCTGCGCGTAGATCAGTGCGATATCGGCGATAGGCGCGTTCGAAATAAAGGTTTTGGTCCCGTTCAGGATGTATTCATTCCCCTCTTTGCGCGCCGTCGTCTTCAGGGAAATGGCGTCGGAGCCGGCGCCGGGCTCCGTCAGGCCCATGCAGCCCCTCTTTTCGCCCTGCGCAAGGACGGACAAATATTTATCTCTCTGGTAATCCGTGGCGTTGCGGGCGATATTGTTCGCGCAGAGAAGGCCGTGGGCGCCGTAGACCGTTGCCACCCCGGCGTCGACCCGTCCCAGTTCCTCGCCCATCAGGCCGAAGGACAGATAGTCAGTCAGCATGCCGTCGTATTCCGGCGGCACCCCCATGCCGAGGAATCCCAGCGGCTTCGCCTTCTCCCACAACTCCTCGACAAAATGCTCTTCATGGTCCATCTCTTCCACAAGCGGCGCAATCTCCTTCTCGGCAAACTTGCGGACCGTCTCCCTCAACATCCTCTGCTCTTCCTTCAATTTTAAATCCATCGTCTCTCTCCTTTTTTGTGAGCCGCCGTGCCGCCCGGCCTTGATTTGTCGAATGAGATGCTTCCATGAAAATACAGGAATGTTTATACGTTATATAAAATTGACGCACTCGTAACAAGTAGATATTCGATGGCAAAGCAAAAAACTTCAAATGCAAGGCGCGCAAATCCT
>CAYTUH010000109.1:0-7581 GCA_964441165.1 uncultured Syntrophaceae bacterium | reverse complement strand
TATTTCCGTGTATCCGTGCTCATGGATATGGAGATCGAGCATGAAGTTGATCAACGCCCGTTCCAGCATGGCTCCGAGCCCCTTGTAGAGGGTGAACCGCGCGCCCGTTATCTTGGCGCCCCGGGCAAAATCGAGGATATCGAGATCCTCACCGATTTCCCAGTGCGGTCTCGGTTCGAAATCGAAGTCCCGTTTTTCTCCCCACGTGCGGACCACGGGATTGTCTTCTTCTCCCGTTCCGTAGACCACCGACTCATGGGGTATGTTCGGAATGGTCATGATGATGTCGTGAAGCCGCGCCTCCGTCTCCTTCAACGACTCATCGAGCTCCTTGATCCGCGCGGAGACGGCGCCCATTCGATCGATCAGTTCGGTGGCGTCTTCTTTGTTCTTCTTGAGTCGACCGATATCCTTTGAAACGGTGTTCCGTTCACTGCGCAGCCCTTCGACATCACGGAGAATGTCTCTCCGCTTCTGTTCCAACGCGGCGAATTCGTTCAGGTTGATGTCCTGCCCGCGCTGTTCCATTTTCAAACGAACGAGGTCGAGATTTTCACGTACGAACTTTATATCAAGCATGGTTGCAATCTTTCTCTATTTACCGCTCTTAAAGGCTCTCCTCCCTATCACTTTGAGGATTCTAAGTCAATATGCAAAATGTGAATCAGGGCGACGAAAAGTCCCTTTATACCCTCCGGCGTCCCAGCTTCCCCTTTAATCGCTTTACCACATAGGTAGCCTCGCTGCTTTTCAGGACAATGGAAGATGCGATAAAGACTGCGAGCCCCGCACAGATCGAAAAAATGAGTACGAGAAGACGGTTATGAAAGGGTTCCCCCGCATTCCAGGTCATGACCTTCATGATCACTACCAGTAGGACGCCCATTATGAGCGACGAAAGGGTCACCTTAACCACCGATATGGAGAAGGCGCGATCCACGAAAGAACCTATCTTTCTCTTGAGGATATAAAAGAGGAGGACGATATTCACGGCCGAGGCAATGGAGGTTGCCAGGGCAAGCCCCCCATGCTTCAGGGGAAACATGAGGATGACGCTCATGACGACATTCACCGCCAGGGCAATAATGGCGATGCGGACGGGGGTTTTCGTATCCTGCAGGGAATAGAAGGCCGATACCACGACCCTGATGCCGGAAAAGGCCCAGAGTCCGACGGCATAAAAGAAGAGCGCCTGGGATGTCATCAGAACGGATTGCAGGCCGAATTCGCCCCGCTGGAAGAGCACCGATATGATGGGTTCGCGAAGAACAATCAGGGCCACCATGGCCGGTATGGTCACGAAAAGGATCAACCGCAGGGAAAAGGCAATAGTCCGTTTCAATTCCTCATAATCACCCCGTGCCGCCTGCTCCGAAAAACTCGGCAGCGTTGCCGTTCCCACGGCGATCCCGAATATGCCCAGTGGAAGCTGGACAATGCGGTCGGCATAGTAGAGGTAGGAGACGCTGCCTCCCGGAAGATAGGACGCAAGGAGCGTACCGATGAAGATATTCAACTGATAGACGGCGGCGCCGAACACGGCGGGAAGCATGAGCATGCCGATGCGCCTGACGCCGGGATGGTTGAAATGAAAGTCGGGCCGGATTTTCACACCGATCCGTACAAGAACGGGAAACTGCATCAGCAATTGCAGAACACCGCCCGCCATCACGCCCACGGCGAGCGCGATGACCGGTTCCTCAAAGATGTTCCGCAATAAAAGCGCCGCCGCGATAATGGATATGTTCAAAACCACGGGAGCAAGCGCCGGAGCCGCAAAGTGCCGCAGTGAATTGAGGATTCCCATGCAGAGCGCCACCAGTGAAATAAAGAAGATATAGGGAAACATGAGGCGGGTGAGCAGCACCGTCAGTTCGAATTTTGCCGGGATCTTCGAAAAACCGGGCGCAATCAGTTTCACGATCCACGGTGATGCCAGAATGCCCGCCACCGACACCACAGCCAGGATGATCGACAGAAGGGTAAAGGCGACATAGGCCAGCTCGAAGGCGTCTTTCCGCGATTTTTTTTCCAGGTACTCCGTAAAGACGGGGACAAAGGCAATGGTGAGAGATCCCTCTGCAAAGAGCCGTCGCAGAAGATTGGGGATGCGGAAGGCCACAAAGAATGCGTCCGTCGCCAGACCGGCACCGAAAAAGGCCGCCACGACCATGTCCCGGAGAAAGCCGAAGACCCTGCTCAGGAGCGTAGCGGACCCGACGATTCCCGCCGCTCTCACCACCCGGCTTCTTTCCCTGTTCCTGTTCTGACGCTCCATGTCCATACCGATTGCTTCGATTCTCTATATTCCGGCCAGGAAGGATTCCATCTCGCCTGCGGTGAGGTCCGACACGGCAATTTTCTTATTCTTCGATTTGTGGCCCGCCACGATTGATATGCGTGACCTCTTGACCCCGAGACAATCCGACAGAAAGCGTATGCATTCCTCGTTCGCCCTGCCCTCAACGGGTGGTGCGGTTATCCTGATCTTCAGATTTTCGTCCTGTATTCCCGCGACTTCGCACCGGGAAGACCGGGGCAGCAACCGGATATTCAGTATTACACCGTCCTTTGTCACCTTATAGACCACGGCTGCTCCCCGCACACACGGTCACCGACCATTGCCGCCCCCTGCATTGTCTCTTTCATTAAACGCGCCGCCCCGGTTACCTGAAGGCGGCTGCGATCTGCAGCAGGCTTCTCACAAGAAAGTTCTGGAGGAATATAATGACGATTATGATGATTATGGGAGAAATATCGATGCCGATACCCCGGAGGGGCGGAATCCACTTGCCCGTGTAATACCTGACATAATAGAGTACAGGTTCCGTGATGCGATGGAGGAATTGCACAAAGGGATTATAGGGATCGGGACTGAACCACGAAAGGACGGCCCGTATGACGATGATCCACATATAGAGATTAAGGACAATACCGATAATCTTTGCAAGCGCTTCTATGAAATTTGCTATTACGAACATACTCTTTCCCCGGAATCGAAATTTTACGGCTTCGCAGATACCATCACGGTGCCGCATGACTCATCCGGCGCCGCTGTGCGGGACAACGGCGACGGGAAAACCCGCAGCAGGTCCATTTTGCTCATTGTCCGGTGTCGCGGCAGCAGAACCAACTCGCTGCCGGAACATCACATTCCCGGTGCCTGCGGCAACTGTCAGCTTATCTAAGTAATTTCTACACGTTCAAATGTCAAGGCATAATCTCACTACCCTGCACCGCACATGCAAAAACAAAATCCACCTCTACATACCACAACAATACCTGTCAGCGACTTACATGGCATGATGCTTGCACTTTGAATACACGGTTTAAGGATTTTTTGTTGTGCTGCTCCTTTTTTTGGGTTAATAAAATGCTTCATCATTTAAAGCAGATGGCCGGTGTTTTATTTCTCTACGGAATGGGAGTACGAAGGGTATCCCGCATGAAGGGTACCACGACAATCATAGAGACAGTCTTTACCATGGATGGATAGAGGAAAGGCACGAAAAGTTCCCGGAGGCAGGTAAAACCGCAGGGTATATATACCGAATTTTTTATTACTCTAATTACTTGATTTTCATCGCTAATCATATTATATAGTCCGGTGGAGGGTTTCAGATTCCATGGCGAAGGTAGAAAATATCGGCATCATAGGTGGCGGCAACATGGGTGAGGCGATTGCCGCGGGCATTATCACCAGCAAGCTCCTGCCGCCGGACCACCTGATCATATCCGATCCGGTTGCGGAACGGCGTGAACACCTCCACTCCCGCTACCGGGTTGCGGTAACGGAGGACAATCACGAATTATTGCAGGCCTCAAACATTGTAATCCTGGCCGTAAAACCGCAAAAAATGAAGTCCGTCATTGAAGAATTTTCTTCAAATATTGATGGAAGAAAATTATTCATCTCCGTGGCGGCCGGCATGACACTGACATTGCTTGAAGAAACTCTCGGCAGCGGGATTCCCGTGATCCGGGTAATGCCGAACATGCCCGCGCTGATAGGAGAAAGCGCGACGGCAATGGCAACGGGGCAATGGGCAACCGATGAAGACCTTGAAACGGCACGGCGCATTTTTGATTCCATCGGTATCACCGTGATCGTTGATGAAGTCTTGATGGATAGCGTGACGGGACTGAGCGGAAGCGGTCCCGCCTACGGATTCATCATCATCGAAGCACTGGCCGACGCGGGAGTTCAGATGGGACTCGATCGGGCTGTCGCGGTCACACTGGCGGCACAGACACTGCTCGGGGCGGCGAAACTCTGCCTGAAGGGCGAAAAAACACCGGGGCAGTTGAAAGATATGGTAACCTCACCGGGAGGAACCACTATTACAGGCATTAAAGCTCTTGAAGAGGGGAAAATCCGGGCGACACTCATGTCGGCAGTAGAGGCTGCTACAGAACGATCAAGGAAGCTGGGCTCATAATCTGGAAGGATCCGATCAGGGAATTGAACGTGAGCGCTGAACCTGAAAGGAGATACCGTTGTATCCCGTTAGAAGGTTAATTCTCAATATCAAATATTTGAACGGCACTCGTGAAAAATACGAAGTCGATGCATTGTTTGATGAAACAAAGCAGACTCAGCAGATAGAAGAGCTGATGAATTCGCCTGTTATTGCGATTCAAACAAGGCAGAATTTAGTGGTCATTCCCACCTCCAGTATACAGCGAATCGAAATATCTCCCACCCCGATGAAATTCCCCATAAGTGTTCTCCGCAACGGGAGGCGCCTCCCCATCTGCCTTGAAAGGAAAAGAACCGCCAGCGGTGACGTCGTGCTCGACTTGGGAGATTCTCCGTAATTTTCCCGTCCGTTTTTTTATTCGTACTTGATAGTATCGCCATATTTTTTTACGAGGGTGTACATTTCGAGATGATTGCAGGGTCTCAAATCAAAGAAGGAGAATAACCATGCGGCTTCTAACGCGTTCAGACTTCGACGGATTGGGTTGCGCAGTGCTTCTTAAAGAAGTGGACCTGATCGACGATATCAAGTTCGTCCACCCGAAGGATATCCAGGACGGCATTATCGAGGTAACCGCCGATGACGTACTGACGAACATTCCCTTTGTACCGGGATGCGGCTTGTGGTTCGATCATCACTCAAGTGAACAGGAGCGGAAGGCCTACGGCGATTTCAAAGGAGCCAGCGATCCCTCGGCACCCAGCGCAGCACGGGTCGTCTATGATTATTACGGGGGTGCGGAACGATTTTCGAACTCGCACTTTACGGAACTTCTGAATGCCGTCGATAAAGCAGACTCGGCACAGTTCACGGCGGACGAGATACTCAACCCCACAGACTGGGTGCTCCTCTCATTTGTTATGGACCCGCGAACCGGTCTCGGACGTTATAAAGATTACCGCATCAGCAACTACAGCCTCATGATGGATATGATCGACTACTGCCGGACAAAATCCATCGACGAGATTCTTGCAATCAGTGATGTGGAGGAACGTATTGTCAGATACTTCGAGCAGAACGAACTCTTCAGAAAAATGATTCAGGACAACGCCTCCGTTCAGGGCAATGCCGTGGTGCTTGATTTGAGAAATCAGGAGGAAATTTACACGGGAAACCGTTTTCTCATATACAGTCTCTACGCCGAACAGAACATATCGATTCAGATAATGTGGGGCTTTCGCAAACAGAATATCGTCATAACCTGCGGACACAGCATAATCAACCGATCGTCGCACACCGATGTGGGGTCCCTCATGCTCAAATACGGAGGCGGCGGACACAGGAAAGTGGGAACCTGCCAGGTACCGGTGGAAGATGCCGATCAGATCCTGCAGGATATCATCGAAACGATAAATCTCGACGGCTGATCAGAGAAACATCATGAAAGGCCATCAGGGGAATCGCATGGAATATCCCGACAGAACCAGGAAAGTTCTCGTCCCCATAGCCGACGGCAGCGAAGAGGTTGAAGCGGTGACCATCATCGACATCCTGCGGCGCGCAGGGGCCGAAGTGACCGTGGCTTCGGTGGATGCATTGCAGATAACCACCTCGCGGAATGTCAGGATCCTTGCCGATTGTCTCATCGGAGAATGCCGCGACGAAGAGTATGACCTGGTCGCACTGCCGGGAGGAATTCCCGGCGCGGAACATCTCCGCGATTCAGAGGACCTGACGTATATCCTTCACAAACAGCACGAGAGTGGCCGCCTCTATGGTGCAATCTGCGCCTCTCCCGCCGTTGTCCTGCACTATCACGGACTCCTGAAATCCCGATGCGCCACAACCCATCCCTACTTCGTGGAGTATCTCGACAACAGGGTATGCGTGGAATCACGGGTCGTGATCGATAAAAACTGCGTGACGAGCCGCGGCGTCGGGACGGCACTGGAATTTGCGCTGCAACTTGTTGAATTGCTCTACGACAGGGAAAAAAGAAACGAGGTGGCGGATCCGCTGGTCATCACCTGAAGAGGCAATGTAAAGGACTAAAAAAAGAGGGGCCGGATCATCCTGCCCCTCTTTTTTATATTCATTCTTGAATTGAACGGCGGGCACATTCCCCGCAACGTGGTGCGGGGAGCTTCAATTCAGGTTTTAAAAAATTTGTATATCTTGTTGACGATGGCCTTCGTCGCCTTTGCATCTTTTTTGTTCTCCTTCCGGCCACTATCAGGCCTCCGCCCCTCAGCCGCCGGTGATTTTACCGGTTTTGCATCCTGCGACTCCGTCGATGCAGCCGGTTTTGCCTCGGGCACCTTCGTCGACCCACCCGGTGTTGCATCCTTTTTCTCCGGAGACCGAACCGGTTCGGCTTCCTTTTTTGCCGCTGATTCAGCCTTGTCGGAAACAGCAGGGATGCCGTTTTTTTCTTTTCCTGCAGCTGAAGGCTTCCTCCTTCTCGGACGTCTTCTTCTCTTGACGGGCTCACCGACTGCCGCTTTTTTCTGTGTCTTGTCAGCGGGCATTTCCTCCATCTTCACGGGCTCCCCGGCATCGATTACGCCTTCTTCCGGTTCCGTCTTTTTCTTCAGCACTTCGATTTCGGTCTTGCCCGATTCCATATGAGCACTTCCGGCAATAAAGATGTCCATATCGTATAAATTTTCAAGTTCACTCAGTTCCGCTCTCTTCTGGTTCAGGAGATAACTGCTGACCTCGTAGGGTACGGTAATCTTTAACGTAGCCGAATCGCCGCCCACGGCCTTCGACTTTATTTTCCGGAAGGTGCTGAGTGCCATGTACTCGACGGAGGGGCTCATGCCGCTCCCCTTGCAGTGCGGGCAGGTCACATAACTGATTTCCTGAATAGTCGACTGTTTCTTCTGACGCGAAAGTTCAAGGATGCCGAAGCGTGATATCTTGGCGAGCTGGATCCTGGACCGATCGAGGCTGAGTGCATTCTTGAAGGTTTTTTCTATTTCGGAGATGTGTTTTCGGTCCTTCATGTCGATGAAGTCTATGACGATCAATCCTCCCAGGTCTCTGAGCCTGAGCTGTCGCGCGATTTCCGCCGCCGCTTCCAGATTCGTCCTGAAGGCCGTCTCCTCGACGTCCCGCTTGCTCGATCCTCGGCCCGAGTTGACATCAATCGTAATCA
>CAYTUH010000108.1:0-7648 GCA_964441165.1 uncultured Syntrophaceae bacterium | reverse complement strand
TGGTGGCAAAAACCACGGGAGCAGAGATCGTCCTGGTAGAGGTTGGCGGAACTGTGGGCGATATCGAGAGTCTGCCCATCAAACCGCACGTAGAGGGGTCTGCCGTGCGGGCAGGTCGACGCAAAGGGTATTCGATCAAGGTCCCGGCAGAGGGCCGTCACCTCCGGTTCGGTCATTCTCTGATGCGCTTTTATGGCACTTTTGCATGCCATCAGTGTATATACCGAATCCCTGATTTCCTCTATATTCTCCGTCTTTCCCGTAGAGGAGATTTCCTCGATGCAATCCACGAGCAGTTGCGTCACATTGACGCCTGCAAGAACGGAGGGAACTGATCGTACCATCATGGTGGCATCGCCGTAGGGTTCTATTTCAAATCCTGCGTCTTTCATGATTTCCATGTACTCCGACAACAAGGCGTAACTCCGCGGTGAAAGGCTCACCGGTTCGGGGAATAAAAGCCTCTGCTCTTCCATACCACCTGCCCGTGATGCACTGCGAAATTTTTCGAAGAGTACCCGTTCATGGGCTGCGTGCTGATCGATGATCACCAATTCTTCCGGTCTCGTCAAAATGAGATAGGTCCCGTCAACCTGGCCTTGATATTCAAGAGAGGAAAAGAAGGGCCCTTCTTCGACCCCACTCCGAACCGCTGCAACATCCGGAGGGTCGGGCGTTGCCTCATGTCCCCTTTCGGACGGACTGTAATACATCTTTTCCGGACCCGTTGTTATGGTGTATCGTTTGAGCGCCTGGTGAACGCCCGTACGATATCGATCCATCTCGGGTCTCCCACCGTCAACTCCCTGATATAAAGAAGGTATCTCCGTACCGTTAATGTCCGACAGCGTCTCGGATATCACCTGTTGCACGGTGGTGTAAACGGTACGTGAGTCTCTGAAACGCACTTCCATCTTCGTCGGATGAACATTGATGTCAACATCCGCTGCAGGAACGTCCATAAAGAGAACCACCGTGGGATACCTTCTCGGTTCAATCAGCCGGCGGTATGCCGACATTACTGCATTATGAAGCAGGCCGTCCCTCACGGGCCTCGCGTTGACATGGAAAAGCATTCCCTTGGTATTGGACCGCGTGAAATGGGGGGCCGATACGAAGCCTCTCACGGTTATGCTGCCCCTGGCCTCTTCCACGGGGCGGCTGTTATGCATGATTTCATCCCCCAGAACGGACATCACCCGTTCGGCGAGGGTCTCCGCCCGGGGAAGGTTCAATACGGTGCGCCTGTTTGCCGTCACGACAAACTTGACACCGTGATTGGCAAGGGCCAAACGGGTCACGATGTCAAAACAGTGGGCCTGTTCGGTAGCATCCTGTTTCAGAAATTTCAATCGCGCCGGCGTATTGAAAAATATATCGGTAATGCGAATCGACGTACCGTCTGAACACCCCGTCTCTGCCCTTTCCCTGATTAACCCGCCCTCCAGCACCACCCGCGTGCCCGATAATGAATCAGCTTGCTTTGTCAGAAGTTCAACCCGCGAAACCGACGCAATGCTGTTGAGTGCCTCCCCCCTGAATCCGAAGGAGCCGATTTCCAGGAGCTCTTCAAAGTTGTAAATCTTGCTCGTGGCATGCCGTTCGAAGACCAGGGGGACGTCCTCATGTGAAATTCCCTCTCCGTTGTCGGTCAGCCTGATTAATTTTTTCCCCCCTTTTTCAAGCTCCAGGTTGATTTCCGTTGATCCGGCATCGAGAGAATTTTCAATTAATTCCTTGACAATCGATGCCGGCCGTTCCACCACCTCACCTGCGGCGATCTTGCTCGACAGGCTCTCGGACATCACCACTATTTTACGTCTCAAAGCGTCCGCTCCTTTCGGCATTTTCGATGCATCGACAACAAAAACCGCAGTCACCCTGTCATCGGACAACTGCGGTTCAAAGAAAGCGCTTCACAGGCACAGTCATTCTTTAACGTGTTCCTTCGTCAATCAAGAACGATCATGACACGACACTTTTTCAAGAAAGAAGGGGCTTCCGAAGCTGCCAGAATTCTGTCCGCATCATCATTACTGATCACGATATTCGACCTGCCCGGACCCTCCACACGCAGAGCCTTCACGATCAGCGGCGAATCGGTGACCCTCGGATTGTTTTGTGCCGCCGCGAGCTCGCGGGCATAACCGCTCAACCCCTGCTGCATGGCATATTCACGATCCACCTGCATCGCCCCGTATATTTCCACTCCCTTTTCATTCAGAATCCCCGGCGCCATTGCAGGCCGTGCGCCAATCCCCCGGGCATCCACGACCAAACCTGAATATGGAGTCCCTTTCGCCGTAAGGGTCGGCTCTGTTTTCGCGACTCCCATGGAGACGGGAACGGCCTTCTGCATCACTTGATTCAGAATCGTCCGGGAGAGGCCTTCGCGGAAGTCCATCCGAAGCGTTACTTCAACGGTACCATCCGACAGATATTCGATATTGGCGATCTGTGTTCCCTTTATAATGCCTTCAATCTCTGTCTTTATCACGTCGCTTTCAACGGCAAAATCAGCCACCAGCGTCACCGCATTGACCCTCACACCCCTGGTCACTTCAAGCAGCTTTCTATATGCATCGAGTTGGGCCGCCCTGAGCGCCATCGGCCGTGACTGTGGCTTGCCCATGAACCTCTGAGGAGGTGCTCCAATTCCGACTGCTTCGATAATTCCCCTTGACCAATTGATTGTGCCCGTCATTCCGACATCTTCGACAACGCCGGCGGTTCCTGCACTTTCCTGCCCCTGCACCGCCATCAATCCTTGAACCAGGAAGGTCGCGACCACCGCAACAAGAACGAATGTCCATCTCTGTTTCATGGTTTCCTCCCTCGCATAAAAACGCACCCACGATAGCCTATTCTCTCGCTTCTATCAATCAAAATTGCCTCCCTCTTTTCCGGGCATTGCCCAGCGGCCCTGCCCTCGCGCTGAAGGACCTTTTGATGATGCAGCGATCATCCCGTTCTTGTTGTTTCGATGATATCAGTATGCCTGAATGCAAGATGACGCACACCGGTTTGTCTGCAATCACATCGTCGCTGAAGGCGCGAAGGTCTCGTCAGCCACGCTCCTTCTGCCTGTCTGATGCACAGCTTTCCCGTGGAAACAGTGGCATTATACCTCGCTACACCATGACACACACAAAACAGGTTCAGTAATCGATGCGATTCATATAATCGGTCAGGGCAATCTGCCAGAATCTCATTGTTTTCTGAGTCATCTCGGCAAACTTTCTGCAACGGAGCACCGAATAGCGCGGTCTAAATGCAGCCCGAGTCAGTTGGTACGATTGTATGGGATTGATCTACACATCGTCCATATGTGCGTATTCAATGATTTTACAGGCAAATTCATACCACGAGCACCGTCCTCTGTTGGTCAGGTGAAAAATACCCCGGTGGCCCCCTTCCACCAGAACGCCGACGGCCCCCGCCAGATCGACAGTGTAGGTAGGCGATCCATACTGGTCGTTCACCACGTCAAGTTTTTTTTCACTTTTTGCTTTCTCGAGCACGGCGGTTACAAAGTTTCTCCCCTTTTTGCCGTAAACCCAGGCCTTTCTTATCATTATATAGTCGTGGCAGGTTTCCCTCAAATAAAGCTCCCCTTCGTATTTGGACTTGCCATATGTGTTTATCGGGTTGCAGACATCCGTCTCGGCATAAGGGGTTTCACTCGTTCCATCAAAAACGTAATCGGTACTGAAATGAACCATCGTGATACCACGGTCCCGACAAACCGACGCAACATTTCTCACCCCGGCGGCATTGACGGCAAAACATTCATCCTGATGGGTCTCGCACCCGTCGACATCGGTATAGGCGGCGGCGTTCACCACAACGTCCGGTTCCGTTTCTTCGATCACGTCACGACAGTCAACGGGTGATGCAATATCGAAGTCATCCACGTCCTTGCCGCACAGCTCATGCGATCTGCTCAAGCGTTCCATGAGTGCGGTCCCGAGCATTCCCCTGCAACCCAAAACAAGAATTTTCATCAGTATCTCACTTCTTTCAGAAATAGTCCCTGCGGCGGTGCCGTGATCCCCGCCGCCGAACGATCCTTCGCTTTCAGTATCGCGTCAAGATCCGACGCCTTTCCTGCCCCTCTTCCCACATCGACAAGGGTCCCCACTATGTTCCGTACCATATGGCGAAGGAATCCGTTTGCCTCGACCGTAAGGACGATCATTGGTTCCGCTGCCTCGACATCGAGCTCCATGACCGTCCGCACATGATTGACCGTGTCGCTGTGGGCGGCGCAGAAGGAACTGAAATCATGGGTACCCACCAGGTACGATGCAGCCTCCCGCATAGCCCCGCAGTCAAGGATGTCCCTGATATGCCAGGAGCACCGGTACTTCAGCGCGGACCGAATCGGACCATTTAATATGTTGTAAAAATAGACCTTGCTTTTCGCACTATACCTTGCATGGAATGTCTCATCAACATCACGCAGGTCCTTTACCGCAATATCGGGCGGGAGCATACTGTTCAAGCCTCTCAGGAGATTGGTGCAGGGGATGAGTGATTCCGTCCTGAAATTTGCCACCTGATTCAGTGCATGGACCCCCGCATCCGTTCTTCCGGAGCCGAGCAGGCGAATCCGTTCCTGCGTGATAATTGCAATCTTTTCCTCAATGACCTGCTGAATGCCGGTTCCGTTCGGCTGGACCTGCCATCCGCAGTATCCGGAACCGTCATACTCAACTGTCATTTTGATATTTCGCATCGTTCTCCTGGGCATAAACAAATAAAGGGTTCATCCCGGGGAAGGACCAACCCTTTATTTCAATCTCTTTCAAGATTATCGCCGGTCACTCTCCGCGCTGTGCCTTGTCCCGTTTTTCGCACTGCTCCAGCGCTTCAATGGCAGGGAGCGTTTTCCCTTCCACAAGGTCAAGAAAGGCGCCGCCGCCCGTCGAGATATAGGAGATATTATCGGTTTCGCCGGCCCGATGAATCGCCACATCTGTATCGCCGCCGCCCACAATGGTGAGGGAATGCGAATCGGCCAGGTGGTGAACCATGGCATAGGTGCCTCTGCTGAAGGCATCGATCTCGAAAACACCCATGGGGCCATTCCAGACAATTGTCCGCGCATTGCTGATCACTTCCGAAAAGAGCCTGATCGAAGCGGGTCCGATGTCCAGTCCCATCCAGTTCGGGTTTATTTCCTGGACAGGCACTATCTTCGTAACGGCCTTTTTCTCCTTTTTCTGGGCGATGACGCAGTCCACGGGAAGATATAATTTCACGCCTGAGTGACTCACCGTCTTGATGACATTCTGTGCCATTTCCAGAAGGTCTTCCTCTACAAGCGATTTTCCCACCTCGACTCCCATTGATTTGAGAAAGGTAAAGGCCATGCCTCCGCCGATGATCACCTTGTCGGCAATCTTGACAAGATTCACGATCGCCTCGAGCTTGTCCGACACCTTTGACCCTCCGATGATCGCTACCAGCGGCCTGTTCGGCTTTCCCAGCGCACTCTTGAAATAGTTCAATTCCTTTTTCATGAGGAACCCCGCGCAGCAGGTTTCCACGTATTTCGTTATGCCCACGTTTGAGGCATGGGCCCGATGGGCATTTCCAAAGGCATCGTCCACATAGACATCGGCATAGCCGGCCAGCCTCCTGGCGAAGGCATCGTCATTATCCGTTTCTCCCTTGTGGAATCTCAGATTCTCAAGGAAGACGATTGTCCCGGGTTTCATGGTATCGACAAGATACTTGATGTCATCGCCGATGCAGTCCCGTTCAAGTACGACTTCCTTGTTCAAATACCGGGAGAGCCGTCGTGCCACCGGCGTCAGGCGCAGACTTTCAACCACCTTTCCCTTCGGTCTTCCCAGGTGCGAGATGATAATCACCTTGGCGTCTTCATCAAGGGCGTAGTTGATGGTGGGAAGGGCCGCTCGTATTCTTCTGTCATCGGCAATATTCTGGTTTTCATCAAGTGGAACATTAAAATCGAATCTGCACAGCACCCTCTTATCTCTGATATCAATTTCATTGATGTATTTCATGAAAGACTCCTTATGCCGCCAGTGGGTTCGTAATTGATAACGCCACATTCATATATATTACTGAAATGATTATTTCAAGGCGGAAATCCGATATTGCAATTAGAGCTCTTTCCATGATAACTGTTTAAAAATTTTCACGCACGAAATACGAGAGGACAGGACATTATGGGTACCACTGCCGATAAAATACACACATTCGAAGAAGAGCGTAAGCGACTTGAAACCATGGGCGGTGAAGTACAGATTGCAAAGCAGCATCGCCAGGGAAAGCTTACGGCCCGTGAACGTATCGATCGCCTGTTCGACGAAGGAACCTTCAACGAGGTCCAGCTTTTCGTGAAACACCGAGCCACGCTCTTCGGTATGGACGAAAAAGAAATCAAGGGTGACGGTATCGTCACGGGCTTTGGAAAAGTCAACGGACGAACGGTATTTGTCGCCTCTCAGGATTTTACCAGCGCGGGGGGAAGCCTCGGAGAGATGCACGCCAAGAAGATATGGAAAATCATGGACATGGCCGTTGACGCCAAGAAGCCGATTGTCTACCTGAACGATTCCGGCGGTGTACGGATCCAGGAGGGCGTTCCCGCTCTCGACGGCGGCGGCGGAATATTCTATCGTAAAGTGATCGCATCGGGATACGTACCGCAGCTCGCGGCCATCATGGGGCCGACGGCGGGTGTGGCCGTCTATTCACCGGCACTGACCGACTGGGTTTTCATGGTCAGGGGCAGCAGTTACATGTACGTGACGGGACCGGAAGTCGTCGAAACGGTCATAGGTGAAAAGGTGACCCATGAAGAGTTGGGGGGCGCAATGACGCATGCCACGAAAAGCGGCGTCTGTCATTTCGTCACGGAAACCGACGATGACTGCATTCAGAAAATCAAGAAAATGCTCTCATACCTTCCCGACAGCTGCCACAGTCCGCTCCCCGTGATAGCATGCAGCGACGACGC
This sequence comes from uncultured Syntrophaceae bacterium, assembly GCA_964441165.1. Taxonomy (GTDB): domain Bacteria; phylum Desulfobacterota; class Syntrophia; order Syntrophales; family UBA2210; genus CAYTUH01. Next base: position 654 of record CAYTUH010000108.1, on the reverse strand, counting down.
CGACCGGGAATGTCCCGAACTCGACGACATCATACCCGACAAGCCGACTCGCGGTTATGACATGAAAGCCGTGATCAGCGCGATCGCCGACAATCACGAAATATTCGAACCGCATGAACTCTGGGCCCGCAATATGATTGTCGCATTCATCCGCATCATGGGAAGGCCCGTCGGTGTGGTGGCGAACAATCCGCGGTTCAACGCCGGGGTCATTGACATCGATGCCTCCGACAAGGCCTCGAGCTTCATACGGTTTTGCGACTCCTTCAACATTCCCTTGGTGACACTCGCCGATGTGCCCGGATACATGCCGGGGACCGAACAGGAATGGGCCGGAATCATCACCCACGGCGCAAAGCTGCTCTATTCCTATTCAGAGGCAACGGTACCCAAGATTACCGTCGTCATCCGCAAGGATTACGGTGGTGCCTATATCGGAATGTGCAGCAAGAATCTCGGCGCCGACTATGTCATGGCCTGGCCCTCGGCTGAAATGGCGGTCCTCGGGGCGGAAGCGGCCTGCAATATTATTTACCGTCGTGAAATCGCCGAAGCGGCGGACCCCGTCACCAAGAGAAAGGAACTGATCGCACAGTTAGAAAACCAGTTCTGCAATCCCTATTTTGCCGCGCGGATGGCGAGTATTGAAGAGAT
>CAYTUH010000107.1:0-7670 GCA_964441165.1 uncultured Syntrophaceae bacterium | reverse complement strand
GCAGGGATGATTCGAGAGGTCTGCCCTGTCAGGCATCCCCCTGCCGGAAGAGGATGATGCGCGGTAACGTCACGCCGCGAATCGGCATGCCTGTTTCCTCATTTGACCTTTCGAGAGCGGGTGCGCAGTATCGCCCCGATCCCAAAGCCCTTTGAGGAAATTGATGCCCATGAGTTTTTTCAGGATCGGCAGGAAAATCCTGGGACTGAATCATGTCGAATCGGGGGAGCCCTGCGACGACTATGGTTCACCTGATATCAAGGTCATCATGAGAAGTTCAAAAAAACGGATTCTCACGCACGGGTCACAGGAAGAGCGAGACAGAGCGGTGGAGAAACTCCGGGAAAAACTCTCCGGCCTCAGCGGTTCCCGACAAAGCTGATTCTGTCATGAACAGTTCGGGGAAGGGGGGCTCGCCCGAAGGGCCATCCGTCATAAGGGCATATCACGTCGAAGTCCGGATGGATTTATTTCGCTTCGGCAGTCAACCGCCCGGCCCGCTCTCCTGTTTCCGTGACGCATGTGACATCGGACGGGAACATTGCTGTTCCCGTCCGATATGGTATTATTTTCCCAATCCCATCTGCCTGCTGATAACCTCATTCATGATCTCATAGGTCCCTCCGCCGATGGAGAAGAGCCGTGAATCGCGATAGAGGCGCTCAACGGGGTATTCGCTGCAATATCCGTAACCGCCGTGGATCTGAACGGCGTCGTAGACGATCCTGTCGCAGACCTTGGTGGCGAAATTCTTGGCCATGCAGACTTCCTTGTATGCCGGGATATTCTCGTTGATCATGGCGGCCACGCGGTAATTGAACTGCTTCGAGGCTTCCAGCATGGTCGCCATTTCGGCCAGCTTGTGCCGGGTAACCTGAAATCCCGTAATCGGCCTGCCGAAGGCGACACGCTCTTTCGCGTACTTGATCGATTCATCAAGGGCGTACTCGGCCACGGCATGGGCCGAGACGGCAAGATACAGCCGCCCTTTCGCGAAATTCAGCATGATGTAGCCGAAGCCCTGATTCTCCTCACCCAGCAGATTCTCCGCCGGCACTTCGCAGTCTTCAAAGGCCAGTTCGGCCGTATCCGATGCCCTCCAGCCCATCTTGTCGAGTTTCTTCGAAACGGTGAAACCGGGTGTGCCCTTTTCTATAATCAGCAGGCTGACTCCCCCGAATCCCGGGCCGCCGGTACGGACGGCACAAGTCACGTAATCGGCACGGGTGCCGCTGGTGATAAAGGTCTTCGATCCGTTGACAATATATGAATCGCCGTTGCGTTGTGCTCTGGTCTGCAGATTGGCCACGTCGGACCCGCCGCCGGGTTCGGTAATCCCCAGCACGGCGATCTGATCGCCCGCCAGAACGGGTGGGACGTACTTCTGTTTCTGCTCTTCGGTGCCGACGGCGATGATGGGCGGTACGGCAATGGCGCTGCAGCCCAGACTGTTGACGAGTCCCACGGAACCGCACCGCATCATTTCCTCGGTATAGACCACGGCGTGGAAGAGGTCACCCGGCGTGCCGCCGTATTCTTCGGGATATCCCAGACCGATATGCCCCGCATCGCCGGCCTTCTTGTACAGTTCCTTGGGAAATGTTCCTTCTTCCTCCCACTCTTCCACGTAGGGGCTTATCTCGCGCGCGATAAATTTTTTGAGGCTGTCGCGCAGCATCTGATGAGATTCATTAAAGTATTCTAAATACATAGCATCCTCCATGTGCCGAAATACACTACCTGTAATTTACGCTTCTCCTTCACTCAAGGTAATCCTGATGAGTGTGGCTCAACTCCGGCCAACAAGCGTACCAGCTCCTCCTGACTCGGGAGTTCTCACAATGAATGGAAGAACCGCCTCATCCATCGTTCGCCTCCCGCGAAGGTACATCAACACTGTCGAGCCCGCCGCAGAAGGGCGTTACCCGTATTTCGTATTTATATAACCGGTTTTGCAGTATTGTTCAGCGTGACCACAAGCCGGGTACCCGATTCATACCTTGGGCATAACCTCATGCCGGGGCTTTTCCCCGGACATCCGCTTTCTCAAAGGGGGCAATTTTGCCGATTCCGAAATCTCACATCCATGGGTCTTTTTCCCACGATAAAAAAGCAACGCCTGATTCGGCCCCCTTATAAATTGACTTGTGAGTCAATACCAAACGATGTGTCTATACACCACGGTAAATTGACTTGTCAATCAATAAATTGTCTTTTCCGATTCATGGGGTGGCGGGTGTGCGAATAAAGATACCCCTGTGCACGGGCAAAGGAAAGGCACGGAAGGGTGGTGAAAAATTCCGGCTCACCTACCCCGGTGATCGATTCTTAAAGATTGACGAGGGACGGGGAAGAAGTGGTGCATGCTTCTTCCCTGCCGTTCCGTTGCAGGATATCGAGTCATTCAAATATGAGGGGAGCCTCTGCGGGAAAAGTTCCTCCTCAGCAAACCGGATGTCGCTATATTAAAATGCCTCCGTCGCAGGCGATGGCGATACCCGTGGTGTAGGATGATGCGTCGGATACGAGATAGAGTACCGCGGCGGCCATTTCCATGGGTTGTGCGTGTCGTCCCATGGGGATCCTGCTTACCGCGATATCGTAAATCTCCTTGTTGTCGAAGAGGGCCGCGGCGAACTTTGTTTCCGTCAGGCCGGGCAACAGGGCATTGACCCGGATGTTACGGCCCGCCAGTTCCTGTGCGTATGCCTTTGTCATGTGGATCAGCGCCGCCTTGGTGATTGAATAAATTCCCTGGAACGGCGCCGGCTGGACACCGTTGATCGAGGCAACGTTGACGATGGACCCGCCTCCCGATTCCGCCATGAGTTTTGCCGCATGCTGCGTCATGAAGAAAGGGCCTTTCAGATTAACACTGTTCGTTTTATCCCATGCCCCCTCATCGGCGTTGAGCATGTCGCCGAAATAGGGATTCGTGGCGGCGTTGTTGATAAGAATATCGAGGCGGCCGAATTGTTCCTTAACGACGGTAAAGAGGTTCGCGATATCGTCAAGCTTCCCCATATGACTGGCGATTGGTGTGGCCTTCCCACCGTCGGCCTTGATTTTTTCCGCCACTTTCTCAAGGGCTTCTATCTTTCTGCTGACCAGAATGACGTGGGCGCCGTATTCGGCAAGTGTTAACGCAATCGCCTCGCCGATTCCCCTGCTTGCGCCGGTGATAAGGGCAATCTTTCCATTCAGTGAGAAATTGACCGTTTTCATGCTGTCCTCCCTCGTAGATTGTTCTGTGATCATTATCGTTCTTGCCGATATGCCGGCGATGATTTGCGGCACATGGGCGTATCGCAGGCTTCGAGTTAAAGCTCCCAGGCCGCCCGTGCGCCTTCATCGGTGGCTTCGATGATGCGACGGGGCACTCGGGCATCACCGATCACGAAGTGCCGGATCTTTTCTTCTGCCAGCGTCACTTTCAGTGCCGCCGACGATTCCATTCCCGTGGCGAGGATGACCTGATCGACCGGCTGCATCCGTATTTCCTCTCCGTTGCAGAGCGTCACCACGGCGTCTTCTTCGATCGCCCCGACGGTGGTGTCAAAGAGCATCGTGATCCCCGCCTCCCGCACCCGTTTGTGGAGCATGTAGCCGTGAGAGGTGAACTTCAGTACGGGTGAACGTTTGAGCATCTCGATAATCGTTATGGAGCACCCCTTGCCGGCCAGAAAATCAGCCACCTCCATGCCCGTCTGTCCGCCGCCGATAATGACCACCTGCCTCCCCGGCGCAACCGATCCGTCAAGAATTTCAAGGGCCGTACAGACATGGTTCCTGTCGATACCCGGTATGGCGGGGACCATGATCCGCCCCCCCGTTGCCAGGATTACCGCATCGGGATGGGCCGTCCGCAGCATGTCGTCGGTGACGGGCGTGCCGGTTCGTATCTCCACGCCCCTTTTTTCGACCTGTCCGGTCAGCCACCGGATCCATTCGCCGTATGCCTCCTTGTGAGGCGCCTGCGCGCCATACCGAAGCAGCCCTCCCGGTTCAGTCTCCTTTTCGAAGACCACCACGCGGTAGCCGAGACGGGCCGCTTCATGGGCGGCGGTCAGTCCACCCGGGCCGGCGCCGACGACCCAGACATTTCTTCGTTTTGCCGTCGGCCCTTTCGGATATATTTCTTCCTGCCCCGTTTCGGGATTGATGGCGCACCGAATGTTTCCCTCTCCCAGCATGAGGCGCTCAATGCATCCCTGGTTGCAGGCGATACAGGTACAGATATCCTCCCCGCGGCCTTCGCGTGATTTCACCAGAAAATCGGGATCGGCAAGAAACTGCCGTCCGAAGGCCACCATATCGGCATCGCCCCTTCCGATCACGTCATCGGCCAGTGAGGGATCAGTAAACCGCCCCACGGCGATGACCGGGACGTCCACGGTATCCTTTGCCATGCGGGCAAGCCAGGTATTGAAACCCTGTTCGTATTCGATGGGTGCGCTGGTAATGCCTCCGGGGCTTCCGTGGGTGCCGAAGGATGCGTGGATAATGTCGGCGCCCGCCCTGACGAAATCCGGAAGCAGCGGTTGAATCTCTTCCGCCGAATAGCCTCCCTTTATGAATTCCTGGAGCGAGAGGCGGAGAGAGACGGGAAAATCGTCACCCACCGTCTTTCTGACCTCTTCGAGGATTTCACGAATAAAGAGGCCCCGGTTTTTCATGGTTCCGCCGTAACGGTCTTCGCGCTTGTTTGCCAGGGGTGACAGAAATTGCGTGAGGAGATACCCGTGGGCGCCGTGGACTTCCACCGCATCGAATCCGGCCTCCCTCGCCCGTCCTGCGGCGGCGGCGAAGGCGGTAATGATCTCCTCGATATCGTCGACGGTCATCTCACGGGGAGGAATGCGGTAGATGAGGCTCGGGATTGCTGAAGGCCCCACCGCCTTTCCCTCGGCGAGCATAAAGAAGCTTTCCCTGCCGGCGTGATGGAGTTGCATGGCGATCCGGCACCCCTCATCGTGGGCTGCAGCGACAAGCCGCTTCAGCCCGGGAATAAACCGGTCATCGAAGGCCCCCAGTTGCGTGTTGATCGAAAGACCCTCGGGGTGAACGCCGACGATTTCCGTAATGATGAGTCCCGGTTTTCCCTGCGCCCGCCGCCTGAGATAGGCGACGCCGGCGTCGTTGACCGTACTGTCGGGATTCCCCAGGTTGGTTCCCATGGGAGACATGACGACACGGTTGGGGATGGTCATGCCCCGGATTGTGATGGGCGCTGAAATATGATGCAGCGGTTTCATCATTCTATCCTCCTTGTGCAAATGCCTCCCTGTCCGGATCTGACCGGATGTCCAGGCATGCTAATTTTCCGCTTCCTGCAGTTCTCCGGTACGGTCGCGGCTGAAGTCGATTCGGCCGAAGTCGCCCTTTCCGTCGGGCAGAATCATGAAAAAGCGTGCGCAGGTATCGATATGGGCGGTGCCTTCCTTCAGAGTGAAGTCGAGAAGGTGCCCTCCCATGCTGCCGTTCCGGGATATGAAGTGGAGATGATAGCCGGGAACGTTGATCCCTTTCACATAGGGCGGGGAGCGAAACCCCACAATGGTGCCTGTGACGTCGGTCAAATCGAAGACACTCTGGTGGCGTGTGACTTCCACCAGGGGCGGATAGGGTTTGTGCTGTGCCGGGACGCTTCGGGTCTTTACGGCGGCAAAGGTGCCCGTTACCTTGACGGCGCAGAACAGGTTCATGTTGGGTGCTTCCCTGTCGATGATCCTTTTCAGTGTGTCGTAATCAGCCCTGTCGGGCAGGTCGGTCATACGCTCACTCTCGAAAAAAACGACCGAGGCAAAAGGCGTCAGGGCGTTCCTGTCGGGTCTGCACACCGTTCCATCGGCCTTGACCTGGTAGTAGCAGCCGTCCAGGAGCACCATTTCTCCATCGAGGCTCTCCAGGGTTCCGATACCGAAGTCCCCGTATTCAGACAGGTCCCGAAGGGTTGTGCAGCCGTCATAGGCGCCGGCGAGAATGGCATCGATGGTGGATATCTGCGTGACGGTATTTTTATGTGAGCCGGTGCATCCGATAAGGGAAAGGGCAGAGAGAATGAGAATGATCCGGACAAAAAGGTTTTTCATGCGTGAACCTCCGAAGAAAGAGATGCGCTGACCCGTTACAAGAATATACAAGGCAACTGCCGGGCAGTCTATAGAACACACCCATGATTGTCAAGACATCACAGTGCCTTATTCCTTTGAGATTGAATCCGTGGGGCGTCCTGAATGAAGGATGTTAAAAATCTGTTCCAGGCCGTCGACGATTCGCGGCGAAGGACGGGTGACATAGTCGGAATCGACAAGATAAATCTTGTCGTTCCGTACTGCCGGTATGATAGGCCATCTTTGCCAGTAGGCCTTTGCGTGGGCGGATGTTTCGTTGTTCTTCATCGAGGTGACGAAAATGAAGTCCGGCTTTCGGTCCACGATTTCTTCAATGCTGAAACGGGGATAGCGGATCGGCGCCTCTCCGGCGATGTTGATCCCGCCCGCGCAGGCGATCAGTTCGTTCAGGAAGGTCTCTTTTCCCGCCGTAATCAGCGCCTCCGTTCCGAACTGGAAAAAGACGAGCGGTTTCGGGAGTGGGCGGGCCCTGTGCGCCACCCCTTCTATCCGCTTCCTGATGTGCGTCACCATATCGACGATTTCCCTGAGGTTCCGGGGGTTCACCACATAGACGGGGAACCCCATCTTTTCGAGAAGGACCGCCGTGTCTTTGTTGTTTCCATCGGCCGTGCAGACAACCAGGTCAGGTTCCAGGGAGACGATTTTTTCAAGAGAAGGATGAATGAGATCGCCGATGCGCTCTTTTGAGAGGGCGGCCTCGGGGTAATTGCAGTGAACGGTGACGCCGACAATTTTGTCATTACAGCCGAGGGCAAAAAGCGTTTCCGTGATATTGGGTGCCAGCGACACGATCCGTGCCGGTCTGTCCGGCATAGTCACTTCTCTTCCCACTTCATCGATCACGACACGGGCACCGGCGAAGGCCGGGAGCAGAGAAAGAATCACAAAAATGGCAAGGAGGACACATCGTTTCATGAACTGTTTTTCAACCTTTCAATCCTAAGCCGACGTTCCTTGTCCGGCTACCCTTCTTTCTTCTTGACCAGGCAACTTCAAAGGAGAACCGTGCAACTCGAAACGGTCCCCTCTATTCCCGATTTCTGCAGGAGACATGCCGCGACATGCCGATAAGCAGGAGGATGACCAGAATTAGGGTGAACACGATGATGCCGCAGAAGTAGTAGACCGCCTCAAAACTCCATGATTCCTTGATCCATCCGACAATATAGACCGCCAGGGCTCCCACGCCGAAGACGAGGATGAATTTTATACCATAGCCGGTACTGCGCCACTTTTCCGGTGTAAATTTCGCGACCAGGCTGTTTTCGATGGGCTGCATGCCCAGTGCGAAAAAGACATAGAGTGCCGCGGCCACGACAAGAAGTTGCTGGTTCAAAACGCCCATGAATATCACAAAAGGAAGGCTCAGCGCATGAAAGGAGAGGTACATCCAGCGCAGGTCGTACCGGTCGGCCAGTCTTCCTCCCGCGAGTTGCCCGATTGCGCTGACGACATAAATGAGCGATGCAAGAAGCGTCGCCGCCATGGTTTTTCCTCCTGCCAGGTTTTCGATCTGGAAACGCTGAAGAAAAT
>CAYTUH010000106.1:0-7693 GCA_964441165.1 uncultured Syntrophaceae bacterium | reverse complement strand
CCCAACGGCCTGGGCCAGGCGCGCTGGGAGCCCGCCATTGGCGCCTTCCTGGTGCCCGTCCCTCCTGATGCATATAGACGATGACGCCCTTGCCTTCCTCTTCGACCATCTTCATCGCCTGGTGGAGCTGGTCACCGCAATCGCAGCGCAGTGATCCGAAAAGGTCTCCCGTGACGCACTCCGAATGAACTCTGACCAGGACCTCGTCGTCGGGTCCGATGTCGCCCTTCAGGAGGGCGATGTGTTTCATGTCGTCCACATCATTCTCATAGACGATGATCTGGAATTCCCCGCCATATTTGGTAGGCAGGTGCGCTTGGGCGGCCCGTCTGATGAGCCGTTCATGTTGCATGCGGAATTCGATAAGATCGGCGATGGTAACAATCTTGAGTTCGTGTTCCTGTGCGAAGATCTCCAGGTCGGGCATTCGGGCCATTGTTCCGTCATCCTTCATGATTTCGCAAATCACGCCGGCTTCTTTCAATCCTGCAAGGCGCGCGAGGTCAACGGACCCTTCTGTCTGTCCGGTTCTGACCAGAACGCCCCCCTTCCGGGCGCGAATCGGGAAGACGTGGCCCGGGCTCACGAGATCTTCGGGCGAGGCGCCATCGGCAACGGCCGCCAGGATCGTTGTTGCCCTGTCTTGAGCCGATATTCCTGTTGAGACGCCCTTTTTCGCTTCAATCGAGACGGTGAAAGCCGTGCCGAAGCGCGACTTGTTGTCCGACACCATGGGATGGAGATTCAGTGCTTCCGCAATTTCGTCCTCCAGGGAAAGGCATATGAGGCCCCTTCCGTGTTTTGCCATGAAATTGATGTTCTCTGCCGAGGCAAATTCCGCGGCGATGCAGAGATCACCTTCGTTTTCTCTGTCCTCATCATCCACAAGAATGATCATCTTGCCGTTCTTGATATCTTCAATTGCTTCTTCTATTCTGCTTACCATATAGTCCTCTACCTTTATTTATTTCACAAATCCCTGCCTGGAGAGGAAATCCATCGTGACCTCTCCTTCCGGATGGATGAACTTTTCAATATACTTCCCCAGGATATCCGTTTCGATGTTCACTTCATCACCTGGTTTTTTGAAGGACAGCGTTGTTTTCCCCGCTGTGTGGGGGATGATATTAACATAAAATACGGTTTTTTCACACCTGTTTACCGTCAGGCTTACCCCGTCCACGGCGACGGATCCCTTCTGCACCACATAGCGCATCTGGTCCCTGCCGATCTCGAATCCGAATATGATGGAACCCGATTTCACCGTTCGTTCGATGATGGTGCCCACGCAATCGACGTGACCGAGCACAAAATGTCCTCCCAGCGGCGTACTCAGCGTCAGTGCCTTTTCAAGATTCACCCGGTCGCCCGGTTTCAGCTTTTTCAAGGTCGACCTCGAAAGGGTTTCCGCCGACACATCGGCGGTGAACCTGGGTGCGCTGATATGCGTGGCCGTCAGGCAGACCCCGTTGATGGCAATGCTGTCTCCCTCTTTTACGTCGTCCAGAACGATGCCTGCTTCGATTTCGATGAGTGCATCGGTCCCCTTGCGGGTCAGCTTCTTTACCGTGCCGGAGCCTTCGATGATACCGGTGAACATTACTTGTCCTTTTTCAAAAAATCCTTCAGTTCGCCCAGGAATTCGTTCACGTCCCGGAATTCCCGGTAGACGGAAGCAAACCGCACGTAGGCCACTCCATCAACCCGGTGAAGTTCCTCCATGATCTTCTGGCCGATAAAGGACGACGGTATTTCTTTCAGTTGTGAATCCTGGCACGTTTGTTCGATCCTGTCGACCATTTCGTCAATCACGTCCATGCTGATGGGGCGCTTTTCACAGGCCTTCTTTATCCCCGAGAAAATCTTCGTTCTGTCGAAAGACTCCCGCCGTCCGTCTTTCTTTATGACCACGGGAAGTACTTCTTCAACGTATTCGTAGGTCGTGAAACGTTTCCCGCAGGTGAGGCATTCTCGCCTTCTCCTGATGGCGTCGCCATCCTTGCTCAACCGCGAATCAATCACCTTGTTTTCACCAAAGGCACAAAAGGGACATTTCATAGCTTTCTCACCTCGACATTCGCTTCCTGAAGCATATCCTTTGCCAGGTCGTCGCAGTATCCTTGATGATAGACGATACCGGCGATCCGGGCATTAATGAGCATCTTTGTGCAGATGATACAGGGATGATTGGTGCAGTAAAGCGTTGCCCCTTTTATGCTGACGCCGTGAAGGGCTGCCTGAATGATGGCGTTTTGTTCCGCGTGCAGACCTCGACAGAGCTCGTGCCGTTCGCCCGAAGGTACGTTTGTCTGCGCCCGCAGACATCCCACGTCGAGGCAATGACGGATACCCGAAGGTACTCCGTTGTATCCCGTCGTCAGGATGCGCTTATCCTTGACCAGAATCGCCCCGACCTTTCGTCGCAGGCATGTGGAGCGCTTCGAAACGAGCCGGGCAATATCCATGAAGTACTCGTCCCAGGAGGGACGATCGTCCGGCACGTTTCCTTCGGGACTGATTGTTTCGGCTTTCGTGCTCATACGAATCCACGGTCTCTATGATGGCTTAATATAATCACTCAACTTCAAAAATCAAAGATCATACATGATAGTGCCGTAAAAAGTCCACCTGCCGCATTACACGGTGCCCTGTTTCCCTTTTGCGGAGGCAGGTTTTGCGGTGCACCATCTGCGATGTTCTGAGTATCACCTTTGCGCTACAACCGGCTGCTGTAAAGAGGAAAGGCTTCACAGAGCCGTCCCACTTCCTGTCGTACCTCGCCGATGAGCGATTCGTTTTCCATATCTTCGATTATCGATGCGATCAACCCGGCGATAGTTCGCATCTCCTCTTCCTTCATGCCCCGTGTAGTGAGTGCGGGGGTTCCCAGCCGTATACCGCTCGTTACCATGGGGCTCTTGGTGTCGAAGGGGATGCCGTTTTTGTTGGTGGTGATGCCGGCACGGTCGAGAGCGATCTCCACGTCACGGCCGGTGAGCCCCTTTTCGGAGACATCGACGAGCATCATGTGGTTGTCCGTTCCTCCCGAAACGAGACGGATCCCTTTCTCCATCAGTCGGTCTGCCAGCGCCTTTGCATTCTTTATTATCTGCGCCTGATAATCCTTTAACTCGGGTTGCAGGGCCTCCTTGAAGGCAACGGCCTTCGCCGCGATAATGTGCATGAGCGGGCCGCCCTGGCTTCCGGGGAAGACGCGGCTGTTGAGTACCTTGGCGTAATCTTCCTTGCACATGATCATGCCGCCGCGGGGGCCGCGAAGGGTCTTGTGCGTCGTGGTGGTCACGAATTCGCAGACCGGCACGGGACTGGGATGGAGTCCCACCGCCACGAGTCCCGCAATGTGGGCGATATCGGCCATGATAAGGGCACCTGTCCGGTCGGCGATCTCTCTGAATTTTTCAAAATCGATGGTGCGGGGATAGGCGCTGGCGCCGACTACGATCAGTTTCGGCTTGTGTGTTCTGGCCTGGTCTTCCACTTCATTGAAATCGATCGTTTCCGTCTCCCGGTCCACGCCGTATGCCACCACATTGTAGAGGCGGCCGGAAAAATTGACCGGGCTGCCGTGGGTGAGGTGCCCGCCATGGGAGAGATTCATTCCCAGAATGGTGTCGCCCGGCTGGAGTGTCGCGAAATAGACGGCCATGTTGGCCTGAGAACCGGCGTGCGGCTGGACGTTAACGTGATCGGCGCCGAAGAGCTCCTTCGCCCGTTCGATGGCGAGTTTTTCGGCTACATCAACGAATTCGCAGCCGCCGTAATATCGTTTGTCGGGATATCCCTCGGCATATTTGTTCGTCATGATGGAACCCTGTGCTTCGAGCACCGCTTCGCTGACAAAATTTTCCGACGCGATAAGCTCCAGTTTTCCCGCCTGTCTTCGCGTTTCATTCTTTATTGATTGGGCAATTTCCGGGTCAAATTGTTCCAGTATCGACATTATTGAATCCTCCACAACAAATTAGTTTCAAGTTTCAAGTTGCAGGTTTAAAGTTTCATGGTGCATTTTTACGTTCAGCGGTGCCCCCGGGAGTATGCCTTCGTCACCGCTTCTCACACCTCGTGTTGCAACTTTTCTATTTTATCGAGACGCCGTTGATGGCGTCCTCCTTCAAACTCCGTTTCCATCCATGCCGCGACGATTGCCTTCGCCGTAGCGGCGTCGGTCCTTCTCCCCGCCAGGACCAGGATGTTCGAGTCATTATGCTGTCTGCTTAATCGCGCCGTTTCTTCGTCGGTGCAGAGGGCTGCCCGCACGCCGGGGAATCGGTTTGCCACGATTGACATGCCGATACCCGATCCGCAGAGAAGTATGCCCCGGTCGGAGCGGTCTGTCGACACTCTTTTCGCCACCTCCGCACCGTAATCGGGATAATCGACGGAATCACCGGTGTGAGTCCCCACATCGGTGATTCCGACGTCCTGCCGTGACAGCAGATACCCCTTCACCACTTCCTTGAGCTCAAAACCGGCGTGATCGGAACCAATGGCTATTTTCACGGTCTCTGTCCTACTCCTGATGTTTCTTTAAGACGATGACTGAGTTTACGCCCCCGAACCCGAAGGAGTTCGAGATGGCTGCCCCTACCTCCTTCTTCCGGGCCTCGTGGGGTACATAGTCCAGGTTGCAGCCCTCGTCGGGGTTGTCCAGATTGATGGTGGGGGGCACCATCCCCTCGTGGATTGCCCTGGCGGTAAAGATGGCCTCGATACCGCCGGCCGCCCCGAGAAGGTGACCCGTCATCGATTTTGTGGAGCTTACCAAAAGGTGTGCGCTGTGTGATCCGAAGACCTTTTTTATGGCCTGGGTTTCGTAGAGATCGTTGAGCGGCGTCGAGGTGCCGTGGGCGTTGACATAGTCAATATCCTCCGGCTCCATGCCGGCATTCTCGATCGCCAGCTGCATGCAGCGCATTGCCCCTTCGTGGCCTTCGGGCGGAGCGGCGATGTGAAAGGCATCGCTGGTCGCAGCCGTACCGGCAAGTTCCGCGTAGATCCGTGCGCCCCGTTTCAGGGCGGCGTCACGTTCTTCGAGAATGATGATGCCACTTCCCTCACTGACGATAAAACCGTCCCGTTCCTTGTCAAAGGGCCTGCTCGCCCGTTCGGGTTCGTCATTTCGTGTCGACAGAGCCCTCATGGCATTGAAGCCGGCGATTGTGAGAGGACAGATCGCCGCTTCCGTTCCGCCGGCAATCATTGCGTCGGCGTATCCGCAGGCAATCTGATTAAAGGCGTCGGCAATGGCATTGTTTCCCGAGGCACAGGCGGTGACGACACAGTTTATGGGACCCTTCGCCCCGAACCGTATGGAAACGTTTCCCGAGGCAAGATTCGCCAGTACCGCCGGGATTGCGAAGGGGGACACCTTCCGGGGACCGCCCGAAAGAAGTGTTTCCTTCTCCCGTTCCATGGTGGTCAGGCCGCCGATGGCGGAACCGATGATTACGCCCACCCGTTCCGCGTTGCCCGCATCGATGACAAGAGAGGCATCCTTGAGCGCCATTTCCGTCGATGCAAGGGCGAAGACGATAAAGTCGTCGAGGCGGCGGTACTCTTTCGCGGTCATGAATGCGATGGGGTCAAAGTTGTGCACTTCACCGGCAATGGACGTCTTATACCCGCTCGTGTCGAATTTCGTGATAGAGCCGATACCGGATTTGCCGGCGCAGGCATTCCTCCAGGTCTCTTCGACGGAGTTCCCCAGCGGACTTACCGTGCCGAGTCCCGTTATGACCACTCTCTTGCGAAGGTCACCCATGCCTTAATTCACTTTCTGCTTGATATAGTCAACCACATCCTGAATCGTTACGATCTTTACGAGATCCTCATCGGGAATTTCGATTCCGAACTCATCCTCAAGGGCCATAAGCAATTCGACAATGTCAAGGGAATCGGCGCCCAGATCATCGATAAAGGACGCCTCGGGGGAATATTCTTCCTCGGTGATGTTCAGCTGATCCAGTATGGCTTCTTTTACCCTTTCCTCAATATTGACGGTCATTCGAAAATCCTCCTTCTATATTCTCAGTGTTCTTGATTTGCATTACATGTAAAGGCCGCCATTCACGCGGATAACCTGTCCCGTGATATATCCGGCCTCCGGAGAAACCAGAAAGGCCACGGCGGCGGCCACGTCCCCGGGGGTTCCCATTCTCTGAAGAGGGATATGCTCCTTCAGTTTTTCCCGGTTCCTTTCATTAATGGTAGCCGTCATGTCCGTTTCGATATATCCCGGCGCGACGGCATTCACACAAATATTTCTCGATCCGAATTCCCGGGCAAGCGACCGGGTAAACCCGATGATGCCCGACTTCGTCGCTGCATAGCACGCCTGTCCGGCATTGCCGGTCTCGGCGACTACCGATGTCATGTTCACAATGCGCCCCCAGCGCTGTTTCATCATGTGCCTGATGGCGCAACGGGCGCAGTTGAATGTCCCCTTCATGTTTATATCTATTACGGCATTCCAGTCCGCCTCTTTCGTTCGTATGAAAATCCCGTTCAGGGTGATGCCCGCATTGTTAACCAGGATGTCGATACGCCCCTTTTCCTTGATAATCCCGTCCATGGCGGCATTGACCGAATCGAGATCGGCCACGTCAAAGGGCAGCAGGCTTCCCGTGCCTCCCCCCGCGCTGATCAGGTCCATCGTTTCCCGGGCCGCCTCTTCGTTCCGGACAAAATTGACGTAGCTGTAGACGCCCATTTCAGCGAGCTTCACGGCTACGGCGCGGCCGATTCCCCGTGATGCTCCCGTTATTAATGCTACTTTCCCTTCAATACTTTCCATTGTTTCCGTTCGGAACTCGTCGAGGAATGTTTTCAGCTCCCGAGGGCCTTGACCGTCTCTCGCAATGAATTCGTATCTTCGATATTCACTACATCGATAGTGCTGTCGATTCTCTTGATAAGACCCGAGAGTACCCGTTTCGGTCCCACCTCCACCGTCGTGGTGATGCCCATTCGTGCCATGCGCTCGATCGTGTTTTGCCAGCGAACCGGTGAATGAAGCTGCTGTTTCAGCAGCTCCCTGGTGGTGTCGGACCTGTGTTCCCGGGAGGGATCGCAATTTGGAATGACCGCGGTTGTGCAATCGTGGATTTCGATTGCACTGAGATCCTGCTTGAATTTCTCCGCTGCCCCGGCAAGAAGGCTGCAGTGTGCAGGTATGCTGACGGGAAGTTTGATTCCCCGCTTGGCTCCCCGTTCCTTTGCGCGTTCGATGGCCTTTTCCACGGCCCCTGTGTGTCCCGATATTACATACTGGTTGGGACTGTTGACGTTCGCCATCTCGACAATCATGCCGTCCTTTCCGCTTATCTCCCGACAGACCGACAGGACGGAGGCTTCATCGAGTCCCATGATGGCCGCCATGCATCCTACGCCGGGCGGAACTGCTTCCTGCTGATGCCTGGCTCGTGCACGCACGATCCTGAGGGCATCGGCGAAACTCAGCGCGCCTGCTGCGCAGAGGTTATAGATGGTGTAGGGCTTGATCCACGTATTGGAACCCATTATAATAACCCATCATTCGGTTATGGTGGCCCATCTGGGACTAATCGCTATGAAACTGGAACGCTCGTTGCGGTTCAATCCAAAGTCGGAGCGGTTTATAAATGATACCGATGCCGACCGCATGTTGTCCCGGCCCATGCGTGATCCGTGGAAC
>CAYTUH010000105.1:1690-7709 GCA_964441165.1 uncultured Syntrophaceae bacterium | reverse complement strand
CCACGTCGCTGCGCTCCTCGCGATGACAGATTCCACGACTTTTTGCATACGCATCAAACTTTAAGTTTCATACAAGGAGCCAGAAATAAGAATAAAAGCGGTGCTGTCAAGCCGTTGAACTCTTATGAACTTATCAGCATATGAGCCATGAGCTATCTTCAATCCTTAATTCCATCAATCCTTAATCCTGTCCCGGCCATCAGATATCATTAATAACATAAAATACAGATTGCCACGACCGCCAAGGGCGGTCTCGCAATGACTACATACTTTCTGTTCCTCGGAACTCGAAACCCGAAACTCGAAACTTTTCCTTATTCCCTCAATCCTGTCCTGCGTTTCCACTCTGGTACTTTGGAACTCAGGCACTTTGGTACTCTCTTCAATCCTTCTGCCTCACCACCAGCGTCCTCAGCCGGTTTATCGCCGCGGCGAGTTCCAGCCCCCGGAAAGCCGCATAGTCGCCGGCGGGCCAGGGTCCCAGGACATCGAGGCTTTCGGCCTCTATTGCCTGCAGTACCGCGTCTACAATTTCCTTCACTGTCCTTTTCCCATCCATGTACGTCGTGGCATAGTGGATGGCGTCGCCCATCGCCCTTGTCTTGCTCGTGTCGACAAGCTGTTCCACGGCCCCCAGGTCTATCGCGTGGGTGCCGAACTCGATGGACTGCAGTCCCCGCGACGAGATCTTCACATCCCGTTTTCCTCTCCGCGGATCAAAACTCCCTGCGAGGGGGATGCGTTCCCCGATGTTTCCGAAGGAGTCGCCTCCTTCGGCGGTTCTCTCCGTCCGATAGGTCCGGGCAATGGTGCGGGCTCTCTCGGTGAAATCATGAGGCCGATATTCCACCATGCAGATCACCTGATCGGCAACATCGAAATAATCACCCGATCCGCCCAGTGCCAGGATCGAAGAGACTCCACGATCCCGGTACATCTGCTGAATCTTGTCGATAAAGGGAGTAATGGGCTCTTTATCCTTGGAAACCAGTTCCTGCATCCGCCGGTCCCGTATCATGAAATTCGTCGCCGAGGTATCTTCGTCGATAAGCAGCACCGATGCACCCATTTCGAGGGACTCCATGATGTTTGCCGCCTGAGAGGTACTGCCGCTGGCATCGTCTGTCGAAAAGGCACCGGTATCCTGACCGAAGGGAAGATTCACGATAAAGGATGAAATATCCACCTTCTCGATACGCCGGTTATCCTCGGCCCTTATTTTCACGGCAGCGGGACTCGTCACGACGTATTCCCGTCCGTCACCGGGGATATGATTGTATATGCCAAGCTCCAGTGCCCTCAGCAGCGTCGATTTGCCGTGATACCCCCCCCCGACGATGAGGGTCACGCCGCACGGCACCCCCATTCCGGTTATGCTCCCCCTGTTGGGCAACTCGATCTCGCATCGCAGTGATTGCGGTGATTCGAAAGGAACGACGGTTCCCCTTGAAAGGGGCCGCTGATCCACCCCGCTCGCACGGGGCAGAACGGTACCGTCGGCGACAAAGGCAACCAGGCCGAGGTCTTTGAGACTGTCCCTCAAAAAATCCGCATCCTCGGCGGTTTTTATGTGCTCGTAAAGGCTCGTCGCTGACACATTTTTAAAAAGGAGCGCCGCGTCAACAATCCGGGGAAGTTCTTCGAAAAACATTGCCGCGGCATCTCTCCCGGCAATTTTCCTGCCAACTGCGGGAAGCCCCATGACAAATCGCGCCTCCACATACCCTTTCGTCACAAAGGCAGACGTTCGCTCCAGGATTTCCTGTCCCGGCCGATCAATGGCAATCTCTCCGCTTTTGCCGATACCCCTGTTGCCGCGGCAGAATTTCCGCGCCGCCTCGAAAAACCGCCGTGTCAGAAAATCCCGGAGGGCTATCTCCCTGCTCCTGTTATGACAGGTATCCTCGGGGAAACGGGCATTTTCCTGAGGCACGCGAACCCGCACCCTGCTCGGCGCCGCGTAGGGGTCGCCCTGGACGTGATCGACGATCAGGGTAAAGATGCCGAAGTCATAGGTATCCCTTATATCCTTGTAGGCCTTGTACCCCCGGCCGTCAATACGCCGCAGCATATCCCTCAGTTCCGTCGATGGACGCATGGTAACACCTTGTTTAGCTGTCAGCTATCAGCAAAAACAGAAATCAGAAGTAAGGAGTCAGAAGTAAGAATAAAAGCTGACCTTACTCCCTCAATCCCTAATCCGTCAATCCCAGTCTTTCTGTGTGCCACAGTGCCTGAGTTCCAAAGTTTTTGAGTAGCTGGGTAAAATTCCCCGAAGGGGAAGATAACTTGAAACTCGAAACTTCAAACTCGAAACTTGTAACCTTTTTTTATCCGTCAATCCATCTCCACCGCTTCGCTACAGTTCCGACAGCGTTTTGCGCCCCGGAAGAGCGCCGTACCGCAATGGGGACAGGTGTATCGTTTTTCCTCTTCCTCCATCCACTTCTCCGTTCCCAGTTCCCGCCAGGCGGGAACGGCGCGCAACATGACCTTTTTACCTACGGGAACAGGAAACTCATCGATGATCCTGCAGGGAAACTCATCGCACTGATAGCAGCCTTCATAGCCCTTTGCTTTCGTACAATCCTTAATCGGGCAGACCCGGCAGTAGAAAAAGACATCGTCGGAAAGACAGCCCTTGCATCTGATGTCTTCCGGTTTCACACCGTACACCGGCGCCAGTTTTTCCTTGAATTTTTCGTTATTGTCCCTGTGCGCGATCAGAATGCCGCAGACACCGCAGTACAAGCCGCATGGTGCCGCCAATTCCCTGTTCACTTCCATGCTCATCCTCCTCTTTCATGTTTTGTCGTACCCGAAAGCTATCCTTGCCGTTTCTGAATACACCCATCAAGATTGTCAAGACTGCCGTCCCGAATAGCGAATGCAAGCCTCTCAAGAGCGGCAGTATACTTGAGCCCGCCACCGGTAACGATGCATGCCGCCGTGGCCTTCTCACCGATAATCCCTTCGCGGCGCAGTTTGCGCAGCGCTGCCAGGGGAACTGCTGCGGCAGGCTGACCGAAAAGTCCTTCCTCGGCGAGGCGCTGCTGGTCCTGCAGGATTTCTTCATCGGTGACGGCGGTCACGATACCGCTCTGCCGGCGGATCTTTCTCAGCACTTCGTTTCCACTGGGTGGAAAGGGATTCTCTATGGCATGGGCAATCGTATCGGGGTTGGCGAAGGGCTTCACCCGATCTTCACCTGAAAGGAAGGCGTGGTAGATGGGCGAACACCCCATGGCCTGAGCCGATATGATTTTCGGGATGCCCCCGATAATGCCGCAGCGATGAAATTCCTCGAATCCTTTGAGAATGCCGCGAAGATTTCCTCCGGCGCTCGTCGGGATCACCACATAATCGGGAACGTCGAAATTCATCTGCTCGCAGATTTCAAAGGCAATCGTTTTCGACCCCTCCACCCTCAGGGGCACATCGGAGTTGATAAAGTAGATGCCCTGGCGTCTTCCCACCTCCAGACTCTCGAAATAGAGGCGCCCATAATCTCCCTCGACCCGAATCAGGTCCGGTCCGTAAACGGCGATAGGTTTCAGTTTTTCCGACGGTATTCGTGAATCGACCAGGATGCAGGTGTCCAGGTCCGCCCGGGCACCGTAGGCCGCCACCGACGCCGCCATATTGCCCGAGGAGACGGTACCGATTCTCCTGTATCCCAGTTTGAGCGCGTGCGACACACCAGCGGCCGTCCCTCGGTCCTTGAAGGACCAGGTGGGATTTCGCGTTTCATCCTTCAGGAGGAGTTTTTGAAGACCGAGTTCCTTTGCAATCTGAGGAGATTCAAGAAGAGGCGTGAATCCCTCGCGAAGCGAGATCACCGCGTCACCGGGTTCAAAGGGGAGAAAATCGGCATAGCGCTCAAAGATGGTCTGACCCTGGGCATCGCCCTTTGCGATGCCCCCCTCTCCCGGAGAACTGACTTCAAGGGGTTCCCCGCAGCGGTCGCACCGGGGATTGACCCGGTCGAAGGAAAAGGTTTCACTACAGTTTGTACATATAAAAAAGGGGGTCTTCATTGCTCAAAACTTCCTTGTTCGAGAAAATGGGCCGTCTGTGCCAGTACGTCCTCGTTTCTCATGATATAAAAATGACTGCAGGGAAGCACGATAAAATCCTTCATCCCCGTCAGTTTCGTCCGCTCGACGGCGACGGTGCCGTCGTCATCACCGGGAATGAACAGGGAGAAGAGCGGATTAAAGCTGAAATTCCCTGCAATTACACCGACTTCGATGGGAAGGTGCTTCAATCTGTTCGGAAGGCTCTCTTCGCTCGTTCCCAGTTCCTGGCCCGCAGGCCCCGTTATCCACTCGTAGAGGGGACATCCCTCCAGGTAATCGGCAATTTCGGAACCGCCGTTGGGCGGTGCCAGCATTACCATTCTGCTCCCCCGGGGAACCGCATGATTCTGCAGATACTGGCGCGCCACGATGCCACCGAGGGAATGGGTCACGAAATGTATCTTTGAACACCCCCCGGCCCGGCACTGTTCCACGGCATCGGACAGGATCGATTCGGCAACACGATTGACCGGTTCCTCCGTAGAGGGATAGTGGAGATTTATCACGGCATAGCCTTCTTTGTCGAGGAATGCCGCAAGCACCTCCATCGAACGGTCCGTTCTCATCAGCCCATGAAGCAGAATGACACATTCACCATCATGCCGCCCGTCGTTACATGCCCCCGAACCGGGAAATGAAACCGCGACAAGGCAGATCAGGCATAGGAAAGGAAGAATCCCTGTCACGGGCCTGCAGAGACGCATTACAAGACTCCTTTTTCCTTCAGGAGATCGATGGCCCAGGTCTGCCGGTCGGGAAGCTCCCTCACCTCCTCATCGGATCTTCGTATCAGCGTAATGGCCTCACTCGGGCAGGTAGGAACACATACACCGCATCCGATACATCTTTCGGCGTCGACCTCGGCAAAATCGTCCACCTTTATTGCCTCCACGGGGCACCGGTCCGCACAGGTCTCGCAGGCGGAGCAGAGATCGGGGTCTATGGAACTCAAATAGTTCGACCGGGCGATTGCCCCCGGAAGTTTCAGTTCCTTGAGGGACTTGAAGAATACACAGCAGCAGGAACAGCAGTTGCAGATGGTCCCCACCTTTCCCTGCATGTTGTAGGTCGTGTGCACCAGCCCCTCCTCATTACACGCCTTCAGTATCTTCAGGGTTTCCTCGCGCGTGATTTCCCGGGCCATACCATGATCGACCATGTAGCGGCCCTCGCTGTCAAAGTGGAGGCAGGCTTCCAGCGTATGGTCGCACTCCTTCCCCGTACCCCTCATATAGAGCCGGCAGGGGCAATGGGCCACGGCGAAATATTCGTTTTTTTGAAGCAGTTCCGCAAGATCCTCAAAAGGTGTAACCTGCGCCTCGCTGGAAATCGTCTCATTGAGCGGGATGACTCTCATCACCGAATGCACCCGGTCTCCTATCTCGTAACCGAATCTGTCTTCGAAATATTTCCTCCAGAGGGGTGCCAGTTTTCGCGTCTTCTCCGTTTCCTTTCCCGGCCAGAAAGGCGTCTCGGAAAACCCGACGACCGAAGGAAGCATTCGGTAATAGCGGGTGCCGTCCCGCTCACTCACGAAGACCGTTCCTCGCCCGGCCATACTGTCCAGCTTTTCCCGCACCGCCTCCTTGTCTTCACCCAGCTCGGCGGCGATGTCTCCGAGGGCCTTGTTCATCATGGGCAATTTCAGCGCAAAGGCGGCTTCTTCGGGCGTGTAGAGCGTTTTCAGGATTTCGTATGCCTCATCGCTTTCGGGGAAACCGATGGGGAACATGTCGAGCTTCTGTCTCAACTTCCTGTAGACATCATCCATATTATTCCCTCCCGGACACAAGTATCATTCGTTCTTTCGACTTTCATCAAGCCAGTTTCTCCTCCAGTTTCGCGAGCGACCGGTCGAGTACGTCCAGGTCCTCCCTGCTGAGGCCCTCCTTCAGCCGCTCATTGAACTGAAGTGCCAGGGGAATCAGGTCTTCCGCCAG
>CAYTUH010000105.1:0-1680 GCA_964441165.1 uncultured Syntrophaceae bacterium | reverse complement strand
GGGCCCGCCCCCGTTCCGTCAGGGTAATTCGTAGACTCCTCCGATCAGCAGGGTCGGCCTTCCGGGTCACCAGCCCCTCCTTCTCGAGCCGGTCGATCAGGCCGGTAATGGCGGGACTGTCGAGCTGCAGCCGGCCGGCAATGTCCTTCATATTGCTGCGGTCATTCAGGTACAAATCGAAAAGAATGAACGACTGGGGAACGGTGATTCCGTATTCTCCGTAGAGACTATTGTAATAACGGTATATTTTTCGCGAAAGGGCGCCGATGCGAAAACAGATGAAATGGGTGAGATCACTCATGGGCAGTCCTTTAGTTTACACATTAATAGTTCACACGCTATCTTCTTTTATTGCTCCAGGCAACCCTTTTTTTCGGTCAAAAAAAGTTTTACCGGAGGCTTGTCAGAGGACAAAAGGCATCCGCGGATCGATCCTTCGGAGCCCCGCCGCTTCGGCAGCCGCAACGGCACGGCTGAATTCCTCCCTCGTCACCCGCCGATTAATGAGCCGGTCATCGTGTGCCCGGTAACAGGGCCGATACTGGTCCATGATATTCACGTAGGTGTGCACCGATATCTCCTCGGCCAGGAACCGCATCACCTCAGCCGTCCCGGCCACATCACCGGGCATCACCAGGTGACGCACCAGGAGTCCTCTGACGGCGATACCCTCGGAATCGATTTCAAGGTCCCCCACCTGGCGGTGCATTTCCCTGATCGCCTCAACGGCTCGTTCGCGATAATCGAAGGCGCGACAGAACCGGCCTGCCTGCTGCGGGTCCCAGAACTTGAAATCGGGCATGTAAATATCGACTATTCCGTCAAGGATTTGAAGCGTCTCGACACTGTCGTATCCGCCGCTGTTATAGACCAGAGGGACGTCGAGCCCTTCTTCCGCGGCAATCAGCAGGCCTTCCAGTATCTGGGGAACCACGTGGGTAGGAGTGACAAAATTGATATTGTGACAGCCCGTCAGGGCAAGCCGCAGCATCAGTGCCGCCATCTGTTCCGGCTCCACCTCGATGCCTTCGCCCCGATGGCTGATTTCATAGTTCTGACAGAAAGAACAAAAGAGATTGCATGAACTGATAAAGATCGTCCCTGAACCGCACCGTCCCACCAGCGGGGCCTCTTCACCGAAGTGGGGGCTGAAGGACGCTACCTTCGCATGACGTCCCGTTCGACAAATGCCCCGTTCTCCGGCGAGACGGTCCACGCCGCATTCATGGGGGCAGAGCCTGCAGGCTTCCAGCAGGGCCACTGCCTTTTCGACACGTTCCCTTAATGTTCCCTTCCGGTGCAGCTGCAGATAGGATGGCCTCTCCATGACCGGCCCCTCGCCGTCCCGGGACGGCAGACATGATGATGCGGCACAAAAGTCCCTGTTCTTCCGCCGGTGCACCTTTATCCCCGTTTAAAAGAGGGCGGCAATATACAGGATCAGCACGGCACCTGAAAAGGCGAGTTTGATACCCATGCCGAAGACGACGCCGACGAAGACCCCCCAGCCTGCCCTGAGCGCCTCTTTTCCCGCCCGCCGGGCCAGGAGTTCTCCTGCGAATGCCCCCAGAAAGGCCCCGAGAATAATACCCCAGGGCGGCAGGATAAAAAACCCGGCCAGCATTCCCGCCACGGAACCCCAGATACCCGCTTTTGACGCACCGTATTTTTTGGCTCCAC
>CAYTUH010000104.1:0-7747 GCA_964441165.1 uncultured Syntrophaceae bacterium | reverse complement strand
TCCGGTTGATGAGTCTGATCCTGCGGTCTTCGTCGACAACCGCAATGATGGTGCCCGCCACATCAAGGTATGTCTGTGCCCTGTCCCGCTCTTTCCTGAGACTCTCTTCCATTTCGTGCTTGTAGAGGGCCATCTCGATGGTGGAGTGCAATTCCCTTTCTTCAAAGGGTTTCAGTATATACCCGTAGGGCCCCGTCAGTTTTGCCCGTTCTATCGTCTGGTTGTCGGCATACGCCGTCAGATAGACAATCGGAATGTTGTACCGGCCGCGTATCTCCCGGGCCGCATCGATACCGTTCATACTGCCGCTCAGGACGATGTCCATCAATATCAAATCGGGCCGGACTTCCAAAGCCTTCCTGACGGCCTCCTCGCCGTAGGATGTGACGGTAGCCGCATCATAGCCCAAATTACTCAACATCGCCTGGATATCCCTTGCAATGACGACTTCATCTTCCACCACCATGATTCGTTTCATGCCCATCGAAACACCTTTTCTTTATCTGGTCCGCTCTAAACTGAATTTCCTCGCTCAAATCCCGAGCTGCTGTACAACATTCACCGGATTGTCAACAACAAGACTCTCGTGAATATCTGATGTGAAACGGCAAAGCAAAGAAGGTTCACATGCCGTCGATAATAAAGAACGATGATGGCTTCGTAAAAAGTGAAGCTCCCCGCCCACAGGGCGGGGCTTCCCGGCAAGGAATTGTTTCATTATATTGTGCCCCTTGACCTCGCCTGTAAGGCGGGGTTTGCAGGCGCACTCCCGGTCCAACTGCTGCGTTGCGCTGCATCCTTCGTCACTGCGGCGTACCGTACATACGCCTCATTCCTCAGGATTTGCGCGCCTTGCATTTGAATCTTTTTACATTGCTATCGAATATTGCCTCTCGTAATTTACAGTCCCATCCTGCACGCTATCAGACAAGTTTCGCCGTCATCCCCTTGTCATAGCGCAGGAAATTATCCCTGCCGGTCTCTTTGACACAGTACATGGCCGTGTCGGCATTTTTTATGAGCGTGGCGATCGTCTCTCCGTCTTCCGGGTAGATTGCGGCACCCATGCTGGTGGTCACATACAGTTTATGACCTTCCAGTTGAAAGGGAACATGGAAGGAATCGAGAATTTTCCTGATGATTTTTTCCAGGTCACCGGGCGACGCCATCTCGGGAAAGAGCATCAGGAATTCATCGCCGCCCATGCGCGCAATGGTGTCACTCTGCCGCAAGAGTCCCATCAATCTCTTGCTCACCGCCTGAAGCAGCTTGTCACCCACGTCGTGTCCCAGCGTATCGTTCACATTCTTGAATCGATCAAGATCGAAGAGCACCACGGCCAGTTTCTTTCTGTTTCTCTTTGCGTGCGCTATTTCGAGTGCGAGCCGGTCGTTGAAGAGCACCCTGTTCGGCAGATCGGTGAGTTGATCGTGCGTCGCCATGTAGGCAAGTTTTTTCTCGGTCTGCTTGCGCTCCGTGATGTCCCGTGCAAGACTCCGGAAGCCGACGGGCTTACCGGCAAGATCGCGGATCAGCGATGCGGACATGGCCAGAACCCGGATAGCGCCGTTTTTCCTGATCACTTCGTAATCCTTTATTTTGGTCGACACGTCGGTCCGGTAAATCTCGTTGAATATTTCGTGCATTTCCTTTGCCGTCTCAGGCGTCGTATATTCACGGTTGTTCATCCCCAGCAACTCGTGCCGCTCATAACCGAGTATCCTGCACATGGCATCATTCAGGAAGGTACAATTTCCCGCCAGGTCAACTTCGACATAGCCTTCCTCGATGCTTTCGAGGATGTTCCGGTATTTTTCCTCGCTTTCGCGGAGGGCATCTTCGGGTCGCCACGATCTTTTTTCCATTCAGCGAATCACCGATTCGTGACGCCGTCACCTGACAGAGGATCTGCCCGCCGTCGTTTCGCAGGCAGGGAAAATCCAGTTCCATACCTGCCACCGGACGTTCTTCAAGGATGGAATAGAGTTCCGCCCCCGCTTTATGAAATTCGTCATCGTTTCTGTAAAGCAGACGGATACTTTGGCCGATCAAGTCTTCCGGATTCCACCCGAAGACCGACGAAACATTATCATTCACAAAGATGATCTCGCGATTCTCCAACCCGAACACGGCATGCGGCATTGACGAAAGCATGGACGATTCGAGGGCCTTCATCTCTGCCAGTCTTTCCCGCGCTTCCCGCATTTCCGTAATATCCATGGAATTGCCGAGTACCGCCGGCTTCCCCTTGTAACTGATCGATGTCACGGTTTCCAGGAGCCACCGGATATTGCCGTCCTTGTCGACAACCCGGTACTCATAGGGAGGGATCTCCTCGCCCTTGAGCATCCTCACGGCGTTCTCTCTCACCGTCTTCCGGTCATTGCTGCAGACGATTCCCATCGATTCCATACCCACCATCTCTTCCTGGAGGTACCCCACGTACTCCGAGAACTTGGGATTCACGTAAATGAACTCTCCATCCTGGACGATATAGACACCGGCACGGGACGTATTGGCGACAATCCTGTGGAGTTCTTCGGCCCGCTTGCGTTCGGTCACGTCACGAACAACTCCCCGGAACCCGATAGGATTCTCATCTTCATCGAGCATGAGGGACATGGAAGACTCAATCTGCCGCCGTTCCCCGTTCCTGCACACCACCTCCCAGTCAAATCCCTCGTTCGTTTTTCCCGTTTTATAGACCGAATTGAACACGCCGTATATCTTGGCTGCATTTTCCGCATCCATATACTGACGATTGTTCATACCCGTCATCTCGTCCCTGTCGTATCCGAGGATTCTGCACATGGAATCATTGAAAAACATGAAGTTGCCCGCCAGATCGATCTCGAAATACCCGTCCTCGATGCTCTCGAGGATGGTGCGGTACTTTTCCTCGCTCTCCCGGAGGGCCTGCTCGGCACGTTTCCGCTCCGTGGCGTCTCGACCGATTCCGCGAAAACCGACAATTTCGCCTTCCTGATTTCTCAGGGGCAGAATGGTAGCCTCACTGATCCGGTGCTCGCCGTTTTTCCGGACCACATCCCAGGAATAGTCTTCCACGGGTTCTCCCGTGACGTAGATAGTATGAAAGGTAACGAAGACGTCATCGGCCGATTCCTCGGCGGTAAATATCCGGTAGTTCATCCCCTCCATTTCTTCCTTGGTGTAGCCAAGGAGGCGCTCCATCGAATCGTTGAAACAGGTAAAATTACCCGAGAGGTCGACTTCGAAATAACCGTCCTCCATCTCTTCGAGAATGGTACGGTACCGTTCCTTCGACTGTGCCAGGGCCGCCTGCGCCCGTTTGCTTTCGGTGATATCCGAAAGAGAAATCACGCTCTGCCGTGTTCCCGGGATAAGGGCTACCGTGAGAAAGACATCCCGCAATTCACCCTGTCTGTTCACAAAGTGGAACTCGTAATTGCGCGGCGCGGAGCCGTTCTCCTTTCTCCGTAACTCGTGGTACTCCTTCAGGCGCTCAAGATCTTCGGGCGCGACAAATTCCGTCCAGCTCTTCTCTCCCTCGACTTCTTCCTTCGCATAGCCCGAAAGTTTTTCAAACTCGCTGTTCGCCAGTGATATGGTGGTATCGTCCTCGACGATCATGGTTGCCGCACCGGTGTTGTCAAAAATGGTCCGGTACCGCTCTTCGCTCTCCCGGAGTTCCCGTTCGGCCTGTTTGCGTTTCGTGGCATCCCTGCCGATGCCCCGGAATCCGACGATGTCCCCCTTTTTGTTCCGCAACGGGAAGATCGTCGCCTCGCTGATACCCGGTTCGCCGTCTTTCCTGATCACATCCCAGGAATAGTTTTCCAGGGGTTCCCCGGTCACATAGACCTGGTGAAACTTCGCGAAGACATCGTCGGCAAATTCCTCCGTCGTATAGGTCCGATAGTTCATCCCCATCATCTCATCTTTGTCGTAACGGAGGAGACGCCTCATTGAATCATTGAAAAAGGTGAAGTCGCCGTTCAGGTCCACCTCGAAATAACCGTCTTCCATTTCCTCGAGGATGGTGCCGTAACGCTCATGTGATTCTGCAAGCTCTTCCCTTGCCTTCTTGCTCTCGGTAATATCGGAAAGAGAAACTACGCTCTGTTTCGAACCGGGGACGAGGGCCACCGTCAGCAGGACATCTCGAATCTCGCCGTCCCTGTTTACAAATTTGAATTCATAATTCCGCGGCACGGAATCGTTCTCCTGCCTTCGCAAATCATGGTATTCCTTCAGGCGCTCGAGGTCTTCGGGCGCCACGAAGTCCGTCCAGTACTTCAGTCCCTGGACTTCCTCCTTCGAATAACCGGAGAGTTTTTCGAATTCGGTGTTCGCCAGCGAGATGATCCTGTCCTCCTCGATGATGATGGTCGCCGCGCCGGTGTTGTTGAAGATCGCCCTGTAGCGTTCCTCGCTCTCCAGCAATTTATCCTCGGCACATTTTCGCTCCGAGATATCACGGGTAATGGAGACGAAACCGATCCGTTTTCCCGCATCGTTCCGGAAAAAGCTGATATTGGTTTCAGTCCAGATGGTGGAACCGTTTTCTTTGAAAAGCTCAAGCTTCAGGGGCCGCTGCCACTGGGGGGAATCGGCATTCAAATCCTCTTTCGTGCTTGCCTGAATCATGTAAGACAACATGTTGAGCGACTCCGGCGTCACCAGCCATGAGAAATCATATTTCGACGGATCTTTCAGAATGGCGACCACGTCTTCCACTGTATAGCCGAGGAGTTTTTCGATGGAGGGGCTGATATAGACGGGTACGATATCCATACCCCAGAGGACTACAAGGTCCCGCACCGTTTCCGCAAGCACACGATAGGGATCAGCATCCTTTAGAGAAGTCCCGTCGCCGAGCATCTTTGAACGTTCAAGGTCGCCCAACTGCCCCCGGAGTTTTTCCATTTCACCAATAAGCTGCGCCTTCGTCTTGTTTCTATCCGCCATTGTGCACCTCACAACAGGAATAAGAGCCACTTCACTTAATTATCGGTTTTATAGATTCATAAATGGGATAACGGTATGCACCTTACAATAGGGATAAGGGCCACTTTGAGTAAGCACCTATCACTATACTCATAAATAATCAAGGATTTTCAGAACATAAAGATATTATTCATGCGGGGCCTCGCTATCTCCGGAATTGCGTGCACAGCGGGACACAGCCTGCATTATGGGGACGCAGGCATTGCAAGGCCTTCAGCCTGCAGCGTGTTCATTTCCTTTTACTTTCTTTGAAATTATGATACCTCTATCTTCACACTGGCAAGGCGGAAAGACTGTGAGCGGCACCGGCACCGAGGGGAAGAGATGATTTCATCACGGCGTTTCAAACAGAGGGCCTTTATTGCCCTGCTTGTCATGCTCCTTTTCTTTCTGGGGGGATGCGGCAGCGAGGAAGAAACTCCCGTCGCACTCAGGGGAGAAACCGGCAGCAACGGCCCCGCCTATGGTGATATTCTGATAGAAGGCTCCATCGGCGACGCGTCGAATCTTATCCCTATTCTCTCCACCGACGGCACCTCACACAGCATCTCCAACATGGTATTCAACGGTCTCGTCAAATATGACAAGGATATGAATGTAGTCGGTGACCTGTCGGAATCCTGGGCCATCTCGGACGACGGCCTTACCATCACCTTCCACCTGAGAAAAAACGCGACCTGGCATGACGGCACGCCCTTCACCGCCGACGATGTACTTTTCACCTACCAGGTGACCATCGATCCCAAAACTCCCACGGCCTACGCCGGTGATTTTCTGAAGGTCAAAGAAGCCGCAGTCATCGATTCCCATACCTTTCGCGTCACCTATGACAGACCCTTCGCCCCGGCATTGATCAGCTGGGGTTCGGCCATACTCCCCAGACACCTTCTTGAAGGAACAGACATCACCCAGTCACCCCTGACACGCCACCCCGTGGGAACGGGGCCTTACAGGTTCAAGGAATGGGTAACGGGACAGAAAATCGTTCTCCAGTCGAATCTCGACTACTTTGAAGGAAGACCTTACATCGACGGATATATCATGCGCATTATTCCTGACATGGCCACCATGTTTCTGGAACTGCGGGCCCAGGGCATCGATCAGATGGGCCTGACGCCCCTTCAATATACGCGGCAGACGGAAACAAATCTTTTCAGAAAAAATTACCGAAAATATCGTTACCTTTCCTTCGGCTACTCCTATCTCGGCTATAATCTCGAAAACCCGCTCTTCACCGACAAGCGTGTCCGACAGGCGATTTCCTACGCGATCAATAAAGAGGAAATCATCGACGGCGTGCTCCTGGGACTGGGCAAGGTTGCCACGGGCCCCTTCAAGCCGGGCACGTGGCCTTATAATCCCGACGTAAAGCGCTATCCCTACGATCCGGACAAGGCCAGACAACTGCTTGGTGAAGCGGGCTGGCGTGACAGCAACGGGGACGGAATGCTTGATCGGGACGGCGTATCCTTTGAGTTCGAGATCATCACCAATCAGGGGAACGAACTGCGGGCAAAGTGCGCCGAAATCATCCAGGAACGTCTGGCCGACATCGGCATCACCGTCACGATCAGGATTATCGAATGGGCCGCCTTTATCAACGAATTCATCAACAAGAAAAAATTCGACGCCACCATACTCGGCTGGAATATCACCCTCGACCCCGACCTCTATGACGTATGGCACTCAAGCAAGACACGCCCGGGAGAATTGAATTTCGTCTCCTTTAAAAACGATGAAGTTGACGGTCTGCTGGAACAAGGAAGAAGCACCTTCGATCAGGAAGAACGGAAAAAGTGTTACTACCGGATTCATGAAATCCTGGCGGAGGAACAGCCCTACACCTTCCTCTACGTCCCCGACGCCCTCCCCATGATCAGCGCCCGCTTCCGGGGCATTGAACCGGCCCCCATCGGCATCGGATACAACCAGATAAAATGGTATGTCCCCGAAGGGGAGCAGCGGTATGTGATGACGAGATAGCTGTCAGCTATCAGCTTAAAGAATTCAGAAGACAGAAATAAGAAGTAAGAATAAAGACAGTTTCGAGTTTCGAGTCTCGCGTTTCGAGTTACCCGCCCCTTGCGGGGCGTTTTGGAACTCAGGAACTTTGGAACTCAGGAACTTTTATTTCCTCTGTGCCTTTGTGCCTTTGTGCCTTTGTGCCTTTGTGCCTCAGGGGCTTTGTGCCTCAGGGGCTTTGTGCCTGTTTTTTTCTCAATCCCTCAATCCTGCTTTGCTTCTCAAAGCTTATTCTTCTCAAAGAGATAAAAGAGCCCGATATAGATCACCGTCAGGATGATAATGACGGTCCAGTGGTTTAGCCCGAGGATGTCGGGCAGGGTGATCTTTCCATAGCTTCCCCAGCTAAGGACCGTCGATTTCAGGAATGGATAGACTTCCGCGTAGAGTGCCGCTCCGACAAGCATGCCGAGGATGCCGCTCAGGGCGTCCCACCTCCCCTCTCCCAGTGCACCGGCAGCCGTACCCGGGCAATATCCCAGGAGCCCCCACCCGATTCCGAAAATGAGACCGCCGACGACGTTTGCGCCGAAAGATGTCGCCTTGACACTCAAGGTGATGATACCGAAGTCCTTCAGGAGATATATCCCGATCATGCTCACGATAATGGTGGAAAGCATGAACTTGACGATCGTCATGTCGAGAAGCCGCAACGCCCCGATCTGTTTTTCATAACGGATGATTCATCCTGGCTTCCGCCTCACCGCGCCGCAAAGACCTTCTGCGCCAGGCGGGC
>CAYTUH010000103.1:0-7811 GCA_964441165.1 uncultured Syntrophaceae bacterium | reverse complement strand
GACTCGCAAAAAGTCAAAATATTAGTCATTGCGAACGAAGTGAAGCAATCTCTCTGTTTGTAAGTACTTGAAATGCCAAGATTGCCGCGTCGCTGTGCTCCTCGCAATGACAGATTCCACGACTTTTTGCATACGCATCAAGCTTTAAGTTTCATACAAGAATGTTATGGTGCGTAATGCCTTACTCCCTCAATCCCTAATCCGTTAATCCAGCCAAATACAATGTTTCGCGTTGCGATTAGAAAATTCCGTCCAGTGCCGTTCCGCAGCGGGGGCATTTCCTGTTTTCAAGGTTCATGGTGTTGATGGTAAAGCCGTATCGACCGATGAGGAGATGGCCGCACTTCGCGCAGAAGGTGCTTTCACCTTCATCGCCGGGGACATTTCCCGTGTAGACGTATTTCAGTCCCGCCTCCTTTCCTAATTGAAAGGCCCGATGGAGCGTGGCGACGGGTGTAGGCGGGAGGCCGGTTGTTTTGTACTGAGGGTGAAATCGGCTGATATGCCAGGGTGTTTCGACGCCCAGCGAGGCGATGAAGTGTGCAATCTTTTCTAATTCGGCGTTACTGTCGTTCAGTGTGGGAATGATCAGTGTGGTGACTTCTACCCAGACACCCAGGTCCTTCATCTTCTGCAGGCTGTCCAGGACGGGCTGGAGGCGTGCGGCACATTGTTTTTTATAGAATTCGTCATTGAAGGATTTGAGGTCCACGTTCGCCGCGTCAAGATAGGGCGATATGGTATCAAGGGCATCGGCTGTCATGTAGCCGTTTGTGACAAAGACGTTCTTGATCCCCTTTTCGTGGGCCAGCTTTGCCGTATCATAGGCGATCTCAAAAAAGATGGTCGGTTCCGTATAGGTATAGGCGATGGTCTTCGAACCAGACTGTACGGCCCTGTCGACGAGTTCCCCTGGCGTTCGTTCCCGTCCCATAATACGCCGCTGTTCGCGGGGCATCTGCGAGATATCGCTGTTCTGGCAGAAGAGACAGCGAAAATTGCATCCCACCGTAGCGATGGAAAAGGAGCGGGAACCGGGAAGCAGATGAAAGAGAGGTTTCTTTTCAATCGGGTCGACATTTTCGGCGACTATTGTCCCGTATACAAGGGTGTGCAGCGTGCCGTCCCTGTTTTCCCGGACAGCGCAGACACCGCTTTTTGATGGTGCGATTGTACAGGTGTGCGCGCAGAGTCTGCATTGCACGGTTCCTTCTTCCAGTCTGTCATAGAGCATCGCTTCCTTAATCATGGTGACTCTCCCGCACGGCGCCGGGCGCCTCCCGTCCCTTGGCCACCTTCAGCTCGGAGGGACTCTTCAGGGGGTCCTGAAGCGTTATATGGGTGTATACAACGGGGAACGTCGCTCCTATAAAGGCTCCGAAGGGGTTTCGTGTCACCGGAATCTTCTCTTCAAGGGCTGCGGCATGGAAATACCAGGCCAGAGGAAAGAAAATGACACTGCCCCAGGTTATGGGAACATCGACGAGAATCTTTCGTGCGGTCCTGTTGATTTCAAAAATACTCGATGAACCGCTTCCGCTGAATGCGGGATGATGCGTCCGTTTATACAGATTGCTGAGAGAATATCTGTTCCAGGCGCCGACAAAAACTCTGCCGCGGCAGACACGGATCGCTTCACCGAGCGTTTTCCGGGGGTCGGTGCACTGCTCAAAGGAGAGCAGGGTGACGATGTCAAACTCATTGTCGGAAAAGGGAAGGTCTCCCGGTGTGCCCTGGTAGAGGTCGGCCCGCAAGCCCAGTCGTTCCCGGGCGATATCGAGCATCTCCGGTGAAGAATCGATACCGGTGACCTCGCAGCATTTCCGCCGCAGGAAAAGGAGATGATTTCCCGCACCGCAACCCACATCAAGGAGCCGCTCCTCTTCCCGGGGTACCAGAAGATCAAGAATCAGCTTCTTCCTGCGCTGATCAAGGTAGTGCCCCAGTGGTGTCCGGAACCATTCGTCGCGGGCTCGGGCTATCTGTCTGTCCGGATGTGCCATGGTGTATCGATGCCGCTATCCGCCAATGGCAGACATGTTTCGCACGCATTTCTTCCTGTGCGTTTCGTAACACATCGAGGCCCCTTTCGGCTTATTGAGGATAACCTCCCTGATCAACCTTTCAAGCTCCGAGTCGTTGCATCCGGATCGTAAAAGGCCCTTCAGGTCCACTTCGTCATCTGAGAGGAGGCATGCCCTCAATTGTCCATCGGCGGTCAGCCGAAGCCTGTTGCAGGTGCTGCAGAATCCGTGACTGCAGGCGCTGATGAAGCCGATTTCGCCGGGCGCGTCGTGTATTTTGTATACCAGTGCAGGGCCCTGAGCCGGCTTCGAACTGTTTACCACCGGTTCGAGGGGTCCGAACTGCTCTATACGTTCCCTTACCACATCATTGGAAAGATAGGCCAAGTTATTCTCAAGTGCCGGATCGCCTATGGGCATGTATTCGATAAAACGAATCTGTATGGGATAGGCAAGGGTCAGACGGGCAAAATCGACAATCTCGTCATCATTGAATCCCCGTATCGCCACCACGTTGATCTTGATGGGCGCAAAGCCTGTCCGGTAGGCCTTCTTGATTCCCCCTATGACACTGTCGAGGTCGCCCACCCGGGTGATGGTCCGGTATTTTTCGGCATTCAGCGAATCGAGACTGACGTTAATTCGCCGCACTCCCCCATTGAAGAGTTCATCGGCGACCTGCTCCAGGAGGATGCCGTTGGTGGTGAGGCTCACGTCCTTGAGACCGTCAATCTTTGTAAGTTCCGACAGAAACTCGACAACGCCGCGCCGGACGAGCGGTTCGCCGCCCGTTACCCGTACCTTGATGATTCCCGCCTTGATTGCTGCCTTTACGGTCCTGAGGATTTCTTCGTAACTCAGGATATCCTGGTGGCCGATCAGAGAGAGGCCTTCTTTCGGCATGCAGTAGAGACACCGGAGATTGCACCGGTCAGTAATCGAAATTCGCAGGTAGTTTATTTCTCTTTTGTAATTATCTATCATGGTGAACCGTCTTTCGCTTTCTTACGGTCTGGCCGGGTAAAGAAACTCCCTCCTGACTCGAAGGGGTTATCTATCATAATTCTAAGGGTGTGGCAAGGAGTCGCGACGGGGTGGTTATGACGTAAATGGGTGATTCTTCTGCAGAGGTTGGAAAACAAAGCCTTGACACCGAGTGGAGAAATCATTAATCAGAAAAGAAAATCCACTCGTCATTCAGGCGGTCCGGTTTATGGGGGATCGGGTTCATCATATCGTTACGACAGGTGTGCCCCCGCCTCTGTTTTGCTGTGTGTCCGGGCGGCATCGAACCCGATACAATGAATGAGCCGGCAGTATGCTCCGCCCTTCCGGATCCACAGTCAGGCAGGCCATTCCGGCATCAGTCTATTGAATAGGAGGAAAAGGATGGAGACACGGCCCTGGCATCGTCATTATGACTACAATGTTCCCACCTCGCTTCGCTACCCGCACATTCCCGCCCATTTCCTGGCACAGGTTGCCATAGGGATTTATCCCGATAAGGCCGCCCTCAATTTTTACGGGACCGAAATGACCTTCTGGGAAGTGCGCACCCGGATGATGCAGCTGGCATCGGCCCTGGGAGGACTTGGGGTGACCAAGGGTGAGCGGGTGGGGATTCATTTGCCCAACTGTCCCCAGTTTGTCCTTTCCTATCTGGCAGTCCTTTCTCTGGGTGCGATCGTGGTCAATCTGAATCCCCTCTACACCGTCGATGAGTTGACCCATATCGTGAAAACGACGGGGATGACCACCCTGATTACCTTCGATATGGTCCTTCCCGTTGTCCGGCCGCTGGCGGCGGATGCCCGGATACCGCGGGTCATTGTGACCAAGGTGACCGATTATATCAACGGATTCGGCGTAAGCACGGGAAAGGACCTGGAACTGGAGGAGGGGTGGCATCATTTTTCAGCCCTCATCGACGGGGTGACGGACGCGAAAATGCCTCGTGTTTCCATCAATCCGCAGGACCCCGCCCTGATCCAGTTTACGGGCGGGACCACGGGAATTCCCAAGGGGGCCGTGCTTACCCACGCCAACATCGTCGCCGCAACCCTCCAGTGTTCGCAGTGGGGGAATCCCACTGTTTCGCTCATCGCCCCCGAGCGGCGGAACGTCCTGTCGGTGCTTCCCTATTTTCATGTCTACGGGAATATTGTTGCCATGAACTGGGCCTTCTTCAACTGTGCCACCCAGATCCTGATGCCCCGTTTCGA
Organism: uncultured Syntrophaceae bacterium; assembly: GCA_964441165.1. Lineage (GTDB taxonomy): Bacteria > Desulfobacterota > Syntrophia > Syntrophales > UBA2210 > CAYTUH01. Next base: position 3,565 of record CAYTUH010000103.1, on the reverse strand, counting down.
AATCGACGAACTGATGGGAATTATCGGGAATTTCAATGAAATTCATTTCTTTCCCGCCGTGCCGACGCTGATCAACGCCATCGTCAACCACCCCGGGGCACACGAGGCGGGCCTGGACAAAAAGCTGGGGCTGCTCAATTCGGGAGGCGCGCCCATGCCCGTGGAACTCATCGAAAGAGTCCAGGATATGGGGATATTTTACTGCGAGGGATACGGCCTCAGCGAGTCGACATCACTTGGTATTATCAATCCCATCCTGGGGCTCAAAAAGGCCGGGAGCATCGGGATTCCGCAGATCGACAACGATGTGCGCCTTGTCGATATCGAGGAGGGGAGGGAAGACGTGGCGCCGGGTCAGCCGGGAGAGCTGATCATGAAGGGTCCCCTGATCATGCAGGGGTACTGGAACAATCCCGGGGAAACGGCGAACCAGCTTCGTGACGGCTGGCTCTATACCGGTGATATCGCCCAGGCCGATGACGAGGGGTATCTTTTCATCGTCGATCGGAAAAAGGACATGATAATCGCCGGGGGATACAATATCTATCCCCGGGAGATCGACGAGGTCCTCTATCAGTGTCCGGGCGTACTGGAGGCCGTGGCCATCGGCGTTCCCAACGAATACCGGGGCGAGACGGTCAAGGCCTTCGTGGTGACGGTGCCGGGCACAACCGTGACGGAAGGGGAAATCATCGAGTTCTGCAAAAAGAAGCTCGCCGTCTACAAGGTTCCCAAGACGGTCGAATTCCGCGATTCGCTTCCCAAATCGGCCGTGGGAAAGGTGCTCCGGAAGGTCCTTCGGGACGAGGAGCTGGGGAAGGAACGCGCTGCGGATTAATGGAGTAGGGATTGAAGGAGTAAGCAAGAGTTTCGAGTTCCGGGTTTCGAGGAATACTCGCTATTGATGCACGGGACTTCGTTGCGAGCCTGTTGCAGGTGGTTGTGGCAACAATATCGGAGATTGAAGGAGCAAGGGCTCTTGTGCTGATATGCTCTTATGTGCTGGCGCCTGAAAGCTGACGGCTGACAACTCATAGCTCTTTTGTAGCTTGCCGATTTATCGGCGCTTTTATTGGACGTCGAACAATACCTTGCGCTTATCAGCACAAAGGCCTGATGAATCAGGCAGCTACATATAAAAAGCAGTGGGAGTGGTGCAAGGTACCAAAGTCACGAAATAAGGCAGTTTCGGGCTTGGAGGGTACCTGTGGAAAACAACAGCAGGGGTCAAACGTAGACCCCTTGGTCAAATACACTGAAATGACAAAACAACCGGAACAAATATCAATGAAATGGAAACAAGTTATCCTATGCCTCTGGGGACTTTCAATGGCGACCATCTCATATGTTTCGCTTGTCCCTCGGCTGGATGTGCCGATGGACTTCTGGAATGCCGATAAGTTCTATCATTTCCTGGCGTACGGATGGCTGGCTATTCAGCCCCCGCTCGGTTTCACGAAAAATAAAACTGCGGTCATGGCGTCTCTTTCCATGATCCTCCTGGGTATTCTTCTCGAGATCGGCCAGTACTTCATTCCCGGTCGTCTGTGTTCCTGGTACGATATCGGAGCGAACAGCGCAGGTGTGATGACCGGTCTTTTCATAGGGGAGCGGCTCAGAAAACGCTCCCTGGCCTTATTTTCCGGCTGAACGGCAAAACACCTTTGCCTCCTGAAGGCGAGGTTCTTCAATATGTATGAATTTGTGAAGTACATTAGTGGAAAGCAGAAGCAGGGCCAAAGGCAGGTGCACCCCGTTTCCCTTTGCACGGTTTGATGAGAAAGGATTGGCAAGTCAACCGTGGTGCAGCTATTTATGCACCGCCTGACGGAACAGACGGAAACCGAGAATATCACCTGAAGCAGACATTGCCGATTCTCTACCCCACCCTTAATTCTCCTTTACAATTTTGCGATTTTAAAAATATCCATACTGAGATGCCTCTTTTGCCAATAAGAACGATACCTTGTTTTCTGGTGTCAGAATACTTTACGATTTTACATTATATTGAGGCCGCCTTGCCTGGCGATGTAGTGAGGGTATATGAGGAATACCAAAATAAATATACAAAGAATTCCAGTTACTTGCAAAATATCGGCAAAAATGGTGCCCATAAGAGGCGATGTGACATGGTTTTTGCTATGCGGTATCCTGTTTTTCAGTGTCAGAATACTTTACATGTTTGAATTATATTAAAGCCCCTTGCCCGGCAATGGAATGATAGGACATGAGGAACGCCATGGCATATATATCAAGCAATTCAGCTATTTGTAAGGTACGAGTAAAAATAGTGCCTGTGAGAGACGATGTCGCATGGTTTTTGCAGCGCTGATTCTTAGTGTGTTCGGCAACATTAGCGAAGTTAAATAGCCATGAATGAAAGGAGGGGAATGATGAAAAAATTGTCGATCTTTTTATTGCTGGCAAGTATTTTTCTGTTTTTTTTAATAAATACTGCCAGTGCTGACATTTGGGCCAATGGTGTAAGTGAGGCAGCTGGTTGGTTTGATGCTGAAAAGGACAATGTTAATACTGAGGATGATGATCTGTGCTGGGCAGCATCGGGCGCTAATATCCTGGCCTGGAGCGGATGGAACGCCGGCTTTGCCGATGAGGATGCTATCTTTAACTGGCTGGAGGCTGAAGATCCGGTAGATCTGGGTGGTTGGCAGAGCTATGCTTGGAACTTCTGGTTCGATGGAACGCAATTAGGAGGGCATTACGGCGGCTCTACCCACCCCGGTTTCTATACCACAGCAGAGTATAATGCGGCTTTAGTTCAAGAGTGGGACAATGCTGATTTGGATGTTGCATTGGATATAGCCGCGGGTTGGTTACAGGATGACTATGGAGTGGGAATAGCTGTTGAAGACAATTGTTACCATGCCGTAACCCTCTGGGGGATTGACACTGATGCAAATGGAGATTATCTGGGTGTCTGGATTACGGACTCGGACAACGATAAAGGTGGCGCGGACCCTCGGCCGAACTCGTTGAACTACTATTCCGTTTTTTTTGGTACCGACAATTTATGGCATCTGGAAGGTATGTGTGGAAATGCTGCTATCTGGGAAATGGAGGCCCTGAAGATGGCCGTAGTACCCGAGCCTGCTACCATATTCCTTCTGGGATCAGCTTTCTTGGGCCTTGGCATCTTTCGGAGAAGGTGGTTCACGAAAAGATAGTTGTTCGGTTGTAATGGGTTTGATGGTGAATGGGGCCGGGATAAATACCCGGCTCTATAAGAATGGCTTGCCGTATAACGGGTAGGCGCGAGGAAAAGGGAAGTTAACCACCCCTTTTCCTCTTTTTTTGCGTGCTTTCTGTCATTCCATCACATTCTTTGTTATGATCTTTTCCAAGAGACAGGAAAGAGGCATGAGCAGAATATCGTTAAAACGGGAAAAGGATATATGGAAAACTTGAAGAAATCCGTAATTGTTTTCTTGGTAGCATTAGCAGTGATACCCTTTCATTATGGCACCCTGCTTGCGCAAGGACCTAATACCAAAGAATCAGTACGAGCCGGATCTGCTGTGAATGCCTTTGCCTTTGACCTCTATAA
>CAYTUH010000102.1:0-7861 GCA_964441165.1 uncultured Syntrophaceae bacterium | reverse complement strand
CGGGAGGACCTGAACCGCCTGGTGCCCCCTGATTTCATCGCACTCCATGACCGCAGCAAGCTGGCCCGCCTGCCCCGTCACCTGCAGACAATCACCATCCGGGCCGGACGGGGCATCCATCACATCGAAAAAGACAGGGCGAAAGCGGAGAAACTGAAGGTCTTCATGTCACGCCTCGAGGAACTGCAGAAGGATCTGCCCGGCTTTTCCTCGCGGGAAAAGAAAGATGCCGTCAACGAGTATTACTGGATGATCGAGGAATACAAAATTTCGCTCTTCGCCCCCGAGATGAAGACCCTTCATCCCGTATCACCGAAACGGCTCAGTGAAAAGCTGAAGGAAATCGAACGAATGGTATAGCCGACGGGTAACAGTTTTTTTCACGGTATTCGACGGCATTTTCTGGTATCATTCCCTCACGTCCTTGACATACCACTTGCCCCGAAACGATTGATTTACAGAAAGGATTTTTAAAGGTTGAAACTCTTATATTACGATTGTTTTTCCGGCATCAGCGGCGACATGAATCTCGGTGCACTCGTCGATCTGGGTGTCGATCCGTCCTATCTGGCGGCGGAATTAAAGAAACTGCCCCTGCAGGGGTATGAACTGAAAATCGGCAGGGCCGAACGAAAAGGCATTTCGGGAACCAAGGTTGACGTGCTGACCGGCACCGAAAAACATTCTCATCGAAGCTTCAGTACCATCAAGCAGCTCATCACGAAAAGCGGCCTCTCCGATGCCGTGAGGGAACGGAGTCTCGACATCTTCCTCCGCCTTGCCCGGGCCGAATCCAGAATTCACGGAATCGATATCGATCAGGTCCATTTTCACGAAGTCGGCGCCGTCGATTCCATCGTCGATATCGTGGGGGCGGCGATATGCCTGGACTATCTTGCCGTCGACGCCGTCTGGGCCTCGCCCGTCGAAGTGGGCGGGGGATTCGTGACCTGCGCCCACGGCACCTACCCTGTGCCGGCACCGGCCACGGCCGAACTCCTGAGAGGTGTACCGATCACAACAGGTGCCGTGCCTTTCGAAACCACCACACCGACGGGTGCCGCCATCCTGGCATCGTCGGTGGAAAAATTCAGCGACCGCCTCAATTTCAGGCTGCTGAAAACGGGTTACGGCATCGGAAACCGGGATACGGACATTCCCAACGTTCTCAGGGTAATGCTCGGCGAAGGGAACATCGGTGCCGCCTGGGATTGTGACAGGGAAAGTGCCCTCCTGATAGAGTGCAATATCGACGACATGAATCCCGAACTCCATGATTATATAATGGAAGCCCTCTTCAATGCCGGCGCCCAGGATGTCTTCCTCACGCCCACCGTCATGAAAAAATCGAGGCCGGCGTTGATACTGAGCATCCTCTGCGGCATCGAGGAAGAGAAAGCGGTCTCGGAAATCCTGCTCAGAGAAACCACCACCTTCGGCATCAGGACACAGAGGGTCGACAAGACGATGCTGAAACGGGAGGTCTCATGGGTCACCACACCCTACGGAAACGTACGGGTCAAACATGCCTATTTCAAGGGAGAGAAAATCAAATCAAAACCGGAATACGAAGACTGCCGGGAGCTGGCACGAAAACAGGGTGTGTCAATCCGTGAAATCTACAAGAGCATCGATGAATCGTGAGGAGCGCTTCCTTTCAATGAATCTCGCACAACGATACGAAAGCCTCCTTGAATATTTACGAAGCCTGGGGCCTTGCGCCGTCGCCTTTTCCGGGGGAACCGACAGCACCTTCCTGCTCAAGGCCGCCCGGGATGCGCTCGAAGACGCAGTGATCGCCGTGACCATTTCGACACCCTACATGGTCGCACGGGAACGCGCGGAGGCCCGCATGCTGGCAGGGCGACTGGAGGTACCACACCGGCTCATCGAAATGCCGATCATCGATTCCATACGCTTCAACCCGAAGGATCGCTGCTACCGGTGCAAATATCAGATATTTTCAGTCCTGCGGGAACGAATGACTGCGGAGGGATACGGAACGATCATTGAGGGAACGAATGCCGACGACCGTGCCGACCGTCGCCCCGGCATGAGGGCTATCGAAGAACTTCACATCCTGAGCCCTCTCCGCCATGCGGGATTCACCAAGGAAGCGATACGGGAAGTCTCACGCACGCAGGGGCTCCCCACCTGGAACAAGCCGTCCAATGCCTGCCTCCTGTCGAGGCTGCCCCAGGACAGGGAAATCACCACGGAGGAACTGGAACGGATCGAAAAATCGGAGGAATACCTGACGGACCGGGGGTTCAGGGTTGTCCGGGTTCGCAGCCATGGCGACCTGGCACGGATTGAATGCGGCAAGGAGGAGCGCCGGCAATTGCGGAATGATGATCTGCGAGAGGCTGTCTCACGAAGGCTGCGGGAGTTGGGATACCGCTACATCACCGTCGACATGGACGGCTATCGGGAAGGAAGCATGGATCAGGTGCCCTGATGCAGGCACCGGTCGTACCGGGGGATGTTATGAAGGACAAGGATATACTCACACTGCCCCAGGATGTCAGGGACGGCAGGACTGCCGTGGACGAAGGACTGCAGCTCCTCAGGAAAAGCCTTTACAAGGACCTTGGATTTGCAAAAATCGACAGTCACCGCGCGCTGCGGGTGGGATTCCCCGAGACGGTCTACTGCGGGGGAAAAACGGCCGAGCAGGTGAAAGGAATCGTTCAGTTCATGCTCACCCAGGACAACAATATACTCGCCACCCGCGCCGCACCGGATATCTACGAGACACTCCGCTCGCTGGCCCCCGATGCGGAATACAACGACCTTGCCAGGACCGTGACGATACGGCGGAAGGATCTTCCCCCATCGAAAGGATATATCGCCGTCATCACCGCCGGCACGTCGGACCTGCCCGTCGCCGAAGAAGCCGCCGTTACCGCGGAGATCCTGGGCAATCGCGTTGAGCGCATCGTCGACGTAGGCGTGGCGGGAATTCACCGTCTCATCGACAAGCTTGACACGATCAGGGGCGCCCGGGTCGTCATCGTCGTTGCCGGCATGGAGGGGGCCCTGCCCAGTGTCGTGGGAGGACTGGTCGACAAACCGGTCATCGCCGTTCCCACGAGCGTCGGGTACGGCGCCAGCTTCGGAGGCATCGCCGCCCTCCTGGGCATGCTGAACAGCTGCGCCGCCGGTGTCTGTGTCGTCAACATCGACAACGGATTCGGCGCCGGGTATGCCGCAAGCATGATCAACAGGCTGTAACGGCGGTAATCTCGACGCTTCCTTTTTACTCTCCCATGGAATGCAGATTACCGTACCATGAGGTTGAGGGGCTCGATATATTCCGGGTCCTCCTTCTCCATGATATCGATAATCCATTTATGGAGACGTTTCTTGTGCTGTTCGAAGATGGGGCGCTTCTTCATGAAGGTCTTCGCAAAGGCCAGTGACTCTCTCATCAAGTCTTCTTCATTTTCGCAGGCTTTGACGATGACATGGTTTTTCTCCAATTCCTCGGCCCCGGCACGATGTCCGCTGAAGATGAGATATTCCGCTTCATAGTAAGGCATCGATTTTTTCACAATTGCCAGCATGGCCGGTAGAAAGGGAATGCTGATATCAACCTCGGGAAAACAGAAGAAGCCCCTGTCCTTTCTCATGAATCGAAAGTCGCAGGTGCAGGCGAGCAGCGTACCGTCTCCAAAGGCATGACCGTTGATGGCCGCGATAACCGGCATCGGCAAATAGAGTATCCGGGAGAACATCGCATTCAATCCGTACATGAAATCCTTGATGTCCTGAAACCGGTTCTCGTTCATTGCACCCACAATCCACTCGAGGTCGATGCCCAGTGACCAGTTCTTGGGATCACTCGAGTTCATCACGACGGAATAGATTTCCTCATCAGCCTCAATTTCGTCAAAGGCATTCAGCACCGCCTTTATGAAATCCGGGTTGTGCCTGTTTTCACCATTGTTGAGCGTGAGTACCGCAACCGTCTCATCTTTTTTCCATTCGACAATAGCCATCCCTTCCTCCTTGCGTGTCAATTATTCTGAGCCACAGGGTCCCGCTTGTCCCGGAACCATTTCATTTCCTTTCAGGGAATCGTCAGTTTCTGCCCCACATAGATGCGGTTTTTCGCTTTCAGGTTGTTTGCCTGCAATAAGGCATTGACGGTGGTTCCACTCCGGCCGGCAATCCGCGCCAGCGTGTCACCCTTTTTCACAAGATATGTCGACGGGATTGAAGCCGCCGAAGAGATCTTCAGCTTCTGCCCCACGTAGATGCGATTTTTCGTTTTCAGATTATTACGCCTCATCAAGTCATTCACCGTTGTACCGTGAAGTGCTGCGATTTGTGCCAGTGTGTCGCCCCGCCTTACCACGTAATCGGTGGGAGTGGTCTTCATGTCGGAGGGGATCTTGAGTCGCTGGCCCACGTAAATACGGTTCCTCGATTTCAGGTTATTGAGCTCAAGCAGCGTATTGATTGTCGTTCCGTACCGGCGGGCAATCCCGGCGAGGGTATCGCCCTTTTGCACCCTGTAGGTCTCGACGGGGAGCGATCCCGGTATCTTCAGTTTCTGCCCCACGTAGATGCGATTCTTGGACCTGATGCCGTTGAGCCGCATCAGTGTCTCGACGGTGGTACCGTTCTCCCGCGCAAGCTCCTCCAGGTTATCGCCTTTCTGGACGCGGTAGGTCACGTACATGACGTCGGCGCCGGTATAGGACGACCAGGAACGGGACGGCGCCCGCACGATCGCGGTTCCGGAGCTGTACGGCAGGGGAAGAAAGTTATTGACGGCCGAGGCGATTGCCCAGGCCACATCGGCCTGGTAGGCCGAACTGCGGAGCATCTGTTCCTCACGCGAATTCGAAATATAGGCCGTCTCGACGAGGATCGACGGAATGTCGGGCAGTTTCAGGACACGGAAGGGCGCTTCCTGGACGCTTTCAAACTTCAGCCGGTTTATCCTCTTCAGGTCCGTCAGTGTCTGGGCGCCGAAAAACTTTGACTGGTTGATCGTTTCCGTTTGAAGCATGTTCAACGTGATCGGGTCCGATTCATCGTTGGAGTCACCGTTCGTGGCGCCGCCGATGATATCGGAGAGGTTCTGGCTCTGGGCAAGAAGACGCGCGGCCTCATTACTGGCCCCGCGTGTCGAGAGGCAGTATCCGGAAGCGCCCCGCACGCCCCGTTTCCTGCATGCATCGGCATGGACGCTGATAAAGAGGTCCGCACCGTATTCACGGGCAATCCCCAGCCTGCGCTTGAAGGATACATAATAGTCGCCATCCCTCGTCAGGTAGGCCTGGTAGCCCCGCTTTTCGAGAAGGCTCTTCAACCTTCGGGAAATCTTCAGGACCACGTCTTTTTCAAGGGTCTTGCCCGGTCCCACTGCACCGGGGTCTTCGCCGCCGTGGCCCGGATCGATGACGACAACCCGCTTTTCCGGCAGCACCTTCACCTTTTCACGGGCCTCGCGGGCCTCTTTTTCCACGGCAGGAAGCTTGACATCGATCACGATGCGGGGCGGTTTGTCCAGTATGCCGGGCAGGGCGAACACATTGATCTCAACCGCGTCACCGAGCCACACCTCGACTCGAATCCTCTCCCCGGAACGGGGCGCGAGAGAAACTTTCTTCACGGCGGGTTTATTCAGACTGTAGAGATGGGGGATTGACGAGGGAAAGCCGGTATTCGCGATATCCACCAGGAGGACGTGATCCTTCTCCGTGGTGGAATACTGCACCTCGTCACTTGTGTCGATAACGATTCGGGTATAATCGGGGGCTGTCCAGTGCCGGACGCCGTGAACCTGAGCCAGTCCGAACACTTCCGGGACGGTAACGGTACAGCAGAATACTATTGCCAGAAAGGTGACACGTACTATCTTTCTCATTTCTGAACCAATTACCCTTTTGGAACGGGAGTCTAACAGCTTTGATGAAAGTTTACAACCCCGTTTAGAAAAGGGATTGACAAGAGCATTCCATAATGACATGTACTGTGGGACAGTGAAAGAGGTGCTCGGTAATGAAGATCAGAGACATGTTTCTGGAGGGGAACTTTACCCTCTCTTTCGAAATCTTTCCTCCCAAGCGGGAAGGCAATCTTGAAAGCCTCTACAGGGCAATCCGGGAGCTCATGCAGTTCAAACCCAATTTCGTATCGGTAACCTACGGTGCGGGAGGAACCACCCGGGAAAAGACCGTGGAGATCGCCTCGAAAATCAAAAACGACTTCGGCCAGGAAGTGCTGGCGCACCTCACCTGTGTCCAGGCGACACGGGACGATATCGCCGGGATACTTGAGGAATTGACGACAAACAACATCGAGAACGTCCTTGCCCTCCGCGGAGACCCTCCCAACGATGACGCGGTTTTCGTCCGGCCGCAGGGCGGCTTCGGCTATGCCAATGAACTGGTCGACTTCATCAGGACAGAGGGGATTTTCTCCATCGGCGTGGCCGGCTATCCAGAAGGTCATGTGGAAGCACCCAGCATGGATATCGATCTCCGCAACCTGAAACGGAAGGTGGACGCGGGAGCCCATTTCATCATTACCCAGATATGCTTCGAGAACGACCATATCTACCGTTTCCGGGACATGGCGATGCGAATGGGAATCAACGTACCCATCATCACGGGCATCTTCCCCATCTTCAATTATATACAGATACAGAAGATGACGTCACTTTGCGGCGCCAAGATTCCCCCGGCACTGCACGATAAGCTCTCCCGGGTAAGCGAAAAAAGCGAAGAAGTGGAAAAGTACGGCATCGAATTCGCCATCCGCCAGAGCGAAGATCTTCTGAAGAACGAGGTATCGGGACTGCATTTCTACAGCATGAACAAGAGCGATCACGTCACCGAAATACTGAATGAACTTTCATTGCCCCTCAGCACGTGAAGGATGATGAAAAACTGTTGAATATTCTCGCTACTCATAGTAAGAGTGTCGACCTGCACTTGTTGCAGCGCCGGGACATCCCCGGAAGTGATTATTAGAAAACCGAATGTACGGGCGATTAGCTCAGTTGGATAGAGCGCTGGCCTCCGGAGCCAGAGGTCCTGGGTTCGAGTCCCAGATCGTCCGCCATTTTTTATATTATCAACACCCTCTCTTGAACGGATCCAACACAAGACTTGTCACATGCGACTGATGCAATCCGGTTCCCCACTTCGTGACCTGGGAGCACTGCAATGAATGGAAGGAGAAAACCAGCTATGTTGATCCCCACAATCATAATGGCGATCCTCGCATCGACACTCCTCGTCATCGGATACGTCAAGGGAGGCGGCGCGCACGTCAGCGGGATGAAGCTCGCCCTCACCATGACGGGGCAGATGCTTCCCCTGCTCTTCTGCGCCCTCATCGTCGCGGGAATGGTCCAGGCCCTGCTTCCCCAGGAACTCCTCACGAAATGGGTCGGAGCGGAATCAGGCATGCGGGGCATACTGATCGGCACCATCGCCGGCGGCTTCTCCCCCGGCGGACCCTACGTCAGCCTGCCCATCGCCGCCGGCCTGCTGCGCGCCGGCGCGGGCGTGGGAACCATGGTGGCCTTCCTGACGGGATGGTCTCTCTGGGCCGTCAGCAGAATCCCCATGGAGGTCGGCATCCTGGGCTGGAAATTCACCCTCATCCGCTTCGCCACGACCTTCTTCTTCCCCCCCATCGCCGGTCTGATCGCCCAGTTCTTCTTCTCGGGCGCGAAGTGGCAACTGTAGGAAAGCTGTCAGCTATCAGCTGTCAGCAAAAGAATAAACAACAGTTGCAAGTTTGAAGTTTCGAGTTTAAAGTCACCTCACCCTACGGGGATTGTAATCAGGTACTTTGGCATTTTCTTCAATCCTTCAATCCTTAATCCCTCAATCCT
>CAYTUH010000101.1:0-7955 GCA_964441165.1 uncultured Syntrophaceae bacterium | reverse complement strand
TGTCTGCGGCAAAGACAGCCGTTCCTGAAAGAATAAACATAAAAAGAAGAAAAAATAACGTGCTGATAGATAATACAATTCGCCCCGAGTTTCTCATGAGTTCAACCCTTTCATTCAGGTAAGAATCTCTTACCATTTGAAGTTTGCATTGATTGAAATGACATAGGAGACAATCTCCTGATGATAATCGAGTCCCGAGTAGGGATTGTAGACGGGGATGGTAAAATTGGTGGAATTGAAGTTTTTACTGGTGTTGTTCGGCAAATCATACTCAGAAGTGAGGTATGTAAATCCAACGTCGACACTTACGGGGGTAAGCAACTGATGCTGAAATTCCATGGCGTTTTTGGGTTTCTGCATTCTTTCGTCGCTGAGCTTGATGCCGAATCCACAGGAGTAAATTACCATGTCAGGCATGGGCACAGGGCCGAAGTACTCATCGGGAACCGATGAGGGCCGTGCCTCGTATCCAAGGCGTACACAGAAACGGTCGGTAACGTCGAATTCAATTCCATAGCCGAGGTGCCAGGTATTTTTAAAGCCTGTCTTCATCTGAAGAGTTCTTGGACCACCGGCGTATCCCATCAAGCGGGCAAAGCGGAGGAGCTGGATATCCTGGTCGAATTTGATTTCCATGGCCTCCCAGGCAGACCACTGAGTCCAGTTCGCGTCGCAGAGAAGCCTGAGGCGCTTGATCGGCTGCAATTTAACGCCGAACTGCGCACGGGCGGGAAAGGGGACCTCTATGGTCATCGTTCCCTCCTGCTTGGCCGTTGGTTGATAGGGTAACCCAAATATTGCGGCGATAATAACGGTGAGAGGCGAACGTCCCATCCAGTGGACCATTCTTTGAAAGCGCTCTCCGTATTCCATCTCAAAATGGCCGGACATATCCGTTTTCGATTCGCTCTGGTAAACGGCACCGAAGGAGAACCAGTCATTAGGTTCCCAGAGCATCCCCAGATTATAGGACGTAGAGTGGAAATCCTCACAGAGAAAGTCGAGCGCCCCTGCCTGCTCATAGGGAGAAAGCCCTCCTCCAAACCAGGGAGGGGGCAGTGTTAACTCGGAAATTATGGGAATTTCGAGACCCTCAGTGACTTCACCGAGGGCACCCGTCAAGGCGACAAGATCGTTGGGCGTTCTCATCGAAGTGGTGAACTTCATCGCATTGATACCGATGCCGAAGGATGCGCCAAAGGAGAGCGTATCGGTAACCTGGTATGAAACTGCCGGAGCGGCGACGATCAGGCGCTGGATGCCCACGTTGCTGCCGATAAAACGGTTCGGGTCGTCTTCATCGCCGTGCTCCATACCGACACCGAAGGGGACGTACTGCCCGACGCCAAAGGTCCAACGTGACCCCTCAGGACGATAACTGAGGCCAACATCGGGGGCGATAAGGACCGGAAGGTCTCCGATGATGGGAAGGACCATCGTCCCGTTTGTAGTGGTTCCCGACGTGCCGTCGAGAGGATCCTTGCCATCGTTGAACCATCCGCCGAAAGGTGCCCAGAGTTTACCTGTTTCAGGATCGATCGCCTGCTTGAAGCTCCCCGTCTTTTCCATTATCGGTATCCAGAAAACACCCTGGTTGAAGTGGGTCCCTTCGAGTGAAGGTTGCGAGAGGCCTGCGGGATTATAGTGGATTGCAAGCGGGCCGGGAGGGTAGGCCGTTACGGCATTCCCCAGGGAAGCGCCTTTTACCGACACAGCAAGCTGTTCAAAAAGCGCACTGTGAACAGATAACGGAAGAATAAAAACAAGAACCGTTACAACGGAGATTATGACGAGAAATGATGGACGTTTTACGATCATGCATTCATACATCCTTAGAATTCGAAGGGTACGCTGAAAGAAAGACTGAAATTCTCATCACCCACAAGTCCGATGCCAACGCCAAGTGATATCGTCGTCGTGGGAGAAATTTTCCATCCCGTTCCAACTGAAAATCCTGCACTTGTTCCAACAGCCGTTTCACGTGAATAACCGCCTTTGTAGTAATAGGTGGAGCTGAAACCATGGGTATAGTTGAAGGACAGGTTGATGGACGTCCGGTAGGAAAGGGCATAACCGAGACCGATATTGAATCCAAGATCCGGCCCAGGATCGACCTTCTCAAGTCTCAGGCCGTTCACATTCTGAGTGAAGTCAGATTTGGGGAAACTGTAGGTATAGCTGAGACTTCCGAACGCGACGATGGGGTCTATGGGCTTACTCATACTCACGCCCGCACCGAGTGAATAGACACCGCTACCCGTTGATAGCTCAGTCATGGGATCGATCTTGTACGGGCTCCTCCCGGTGGGGAGAGTAGCCGAGCCATGGAATGACATCGTGGGCATCCATCCCGCTGATTTGAAGGGGCGAAATCCAACGCCGAGTGACATGTCGCCGATATCGGTGACGTCCCGCGATTCATTACCTCCTGTCTGGTAGTACCGGTATTTGAAGGGAACCCCGAAGCTGACGGAGAGGTTATTGAGAAGACCGTATGATACTGATATATTGTGAGTTATGGAATGGTTGTATAGATGTTCGCCGAATATGTCGCTTTCGTCGAGCTGCAGCTTGTCATAGGATGAATAGCTGTAGCCAAGGGTGTAAGTCAGATTGATAGACTTTTTCTTTGTAAGAGTGTATTCCTCCCGGTCAACCGCGGTGAGAATTTCCTCTTCTTTCTGCTGTTCCTCTTCTCGGGTAATTTTCAATTTATTCCTGACGTCGGCTTCTTCCCGGAGATCCTGTACCTGATTTTCCAATTGTTTTACTTTATCGAGCAACTCCTTTACATCGCCATTTTCCTGTGCCTGAGAAAATGTCCATGACGAGAGACTAAACAGCATTATGAGCATGAAGACACATATCTTTTTCAATCCCTATCTCCTCTCATCAATACAGATTGGTTTTTTCCTGCTTTTATAAGTAAAAATAAATTATTGCCTTTATGAAAATTCAGTTTGTTGCCGGATGGTGCCCGCTCCCATTTTCCCACTTTGCAAAGGGGATTTAAGGGGGATTCTATCTTTTATTACTCCGGCAATAAAACAAATCAAATGTCATGCCGGACCTGTTCCGGCATCCAGTCTAATCCTGGATTACCGCCTTCGCGGGAATGAATGTCTTATCTAATGTCACCTATCACAGCCGTATAATAATAGTATCATAAGATTGGATTGCCCCACCCGCAATGACAACGGCTTGAATCTATCTCTCTTGTAAAGATCAATGCTCTTTCAAAAAAAAGATTTTACCCGTCGATTCCAGAAGATCCTTTTCGTTCATCAGTGGTGAACCCGGCCCGTAACTTTCAAAGAAATCCCTGTCCATATCGAATGAAACGATCCGTAGGTCTTCATCGGTAAGCATTAGAGTATCCAGTTCATTTCCCCCATTCGATACCAGAAAAACGATGTTCCTGTACCATATGTCCTTGAATTTTGTCAATGTGTAACTGGTGTTGCCGATAAAGGGGTCTGCAAAAAAGATATGATCCTTGTAGATGCCACGGAATACCACAAAATGTTTATACTGAAAGACGTCAATCGGAATTATGCAGGGCATGCCGAGTGACTTGAGGTCGTCGATATCGGCCGTGTAGCCGGCGACATTGTAGCCCAGTGCACTGACAAAGCGCTTCATGTCGAGGAGGGAAAAGGCACGACGTCGTTCAATTTCTTCACGATTGCCGTAGGAAAAAAGACCGTTCACCACCTCTTCTTCAGAAAGTTCTTCCCCGAGATAATAATTCAATATCGTGGCGAGAGATGCCGAACCGCAGCTGTAATCGTACTGCTGTCTGACGAGATTGGAATTTTTAAGATCAATGAACGGCTTTACTCTCTGGTGATGAACCGCCTGCTCAATGCCGGGCGCACCAACCGCTAAGATGATTTCGTCATTCGGACGCTCTGCTAACGGATGAAATGACGTAATCATTGCGACAATGATAAGGATGCTTGCGATAACTTCCATAGAAGAATAAATCCAATTTTTATTTACGATTTGTACGCTTTTAAAAGTAACCACACATGTCACACCCGCGAAAGCGGGTGTCCATAACTAATAAAATTGAATGAATGACCTGTCAAGAACGGAATGACAAAATAATGCAAAACGACTTCTTGCGAAAGCGTCACAATTCATTATGGAGAAATCTCCACGTTCAGGCTGTGGACATTGATACCGTCTATGGCAATGGGACCGAAATCTGTCCCTCCGAAGTTGACATCTTCAACCCTGAAACTGCCGCTCATGGGAAGATTCATAACGATAACCGTTTTTCCGTTGTCGTTACGTGTGATGATGTTCATGTCTGCAGGATTATAACCCGTGCCGAGGGGCGTGCCGAAATCTCCTATCTTGAACTGTCCGCTGAAATTCCAGGTCGATGGATCTGACACCGTTCCCGATGCGGACCCGGAAAGGTAGATGTTCTCAAATGACAGCGCCGTGGGGGCCGTATTATAGATATATTTGAACTCATCGATATCGACCGAAATACCGGTTTCCCAGGCGGGCCCCACGCGGCCGTTAGCCGTGACCATCGTATAGGACGAATGCAGATTGACACTGCCGATATTCAGGCCGCCAAGGCTGTGCGTGCAAAAGACGATATCGTCGACGGAATAGTAGACCTGCTGCGTCCAGTTGGGACTCGCAATCGAATGTGTCGTGTTCCAGTTCGTATTGTCGATGGAAATGATCGTCTTTCCATCAATGGTGGTAGACGTGTTTTCTACAGTAAAGATATCATAGGTGATTGCATTATCGTCAATATTGCTGAAGTAGGCGGCATGA
Source organism: uncultured Syntrophaceae bacterium (assembly GCA_964441165.1). Classification (GTDB taxonomy): domain Bacteria; phylum Desulfobacterota; class Syntrophia; order Syntrophales; family UBA2210; genus CAYTUH01. Next base: position 3,155 of record CAYTUH010000101.1, on the reverse strand, counting down.
GGATTTCCGTCGGAACTTCCCGTGAGGGGATTGACCGTACTGCCGTTTACTGCGATGCCTTTGAATTCGATTGCACTGCCGTCCGTACCGGTAAACTTGAAACTGTTGATGGTAACTTCAAGACTGATATCCTTTATCCAGATGGTAAGGCCCGTACCTGCACGTATATCAGCCAACTCATCGTTGTTGAGAAGCTTCATCTGTGCGCCGATCGATGAGGGATGAAAGAGTAGTATGAATATAAAAACAAAGGCGAATATTTTTATATGGTGCATCAGGTAATCATCCATACTTTTACGTTTCTTTATCATACCATTAAAGTAAGGAAGGCAGGGACGCGATGCCCTGCCTTCCCCCTTACGCAAAAACGTCAGTTGCTTTTACACTGCTCTTAGTGAGCAAGAATGTAAACGCGTGACGGATTGTTGCCATTAGCCTTGGCATTGGTGCCTGCTGTGTACCCGTCAACACTGGAGTACGTCACGATATCCACGCAGGAAATCTCCAGCACACCCAGGTTTTCGGTGTCGACCATGTTCGCATTTGCCGTGCAGACAAATTCATCGGTCGCTCCTGCAAAGGAGTAGGTTCCCGAGTAGGCTTCGTCAGCAAGGTAGATACCGCCTACGCTGATTTTGCCAACCTGCAGGTGCATGTCGCCCATGGTGATGACGATGGCGGTCTTGCCGGCAAGGCCTGCGAACACCTGGCTTGCGACATTTGCCGCACCCAGCGTGGCCACATCGATCTTCAGCGGATCGGCATATAGCAGGTGGGCCGGTGATGCGGTGAAGGACGGATTCGCGTTCAGTGTGACAAAGATATCGTCCATGACGATATTGTTGATGTTGATGTAACCATCGGTGTAATCCGTGGCGTGATTGGCCACATACATTGCACCCGAATCAGCGGTGCCGTCCGTGTCGCCCCATGCCACGTTACCGATCGACATGTCCATGTGGAAGTCGACTACTGCGATATCGATACCGACCTGACCCGTCACTTCTGCAAGCTCGCTGTCCGCGACCGGCGTCATTGCCATCGCTGACAAAGGAATCAACATTGCCAATACAGCTACAAACGTAATAAGCTTCTTCATAGTTTACTTTCTCCTTTTTTTTGTTGTTAAGTTTTGATGGTTCTTATGTAGCTTCTACGTACGTCCCAGGCATCACCTCCTCCACACGGTTTTTTTTAAGCTGATCATTAAAACAAATGCATGCTTCCTTAAAAGGTAATGCATATGCTTTACATGAAAGCCATCAGCTTCATTTACACCCAATCATGCTTGTAATGAACCGCCAGGAACAGAATCAGGAGGACCGTTATGCTATACGGATCCTCCAACCACTATTCCGTTTACCTGAAGCGTATGAAAGACTCCGGAAAAGTCGGCGCCCATTTCACAGTTCCTCTTAACATGTTGAAGGCAGTTGTCACTCTGTGTAGCGGAAAACGTAGAGTTTGAAAGATAATGTTCAGCGTGTGCGTTCTGAGTATTATCTGTATATGACTGTAAATTATGATTTTTTATCTCGCGGGTTTGACGAGTGGTAAACTGGTATGGGATGCTGTTCAAATGTATATTTCCTGCCGTCGTTACAGTAATCATGAGAACCACTCCATCCATAACTGACTGTCACAAAAAAAGGAGAAACCCAAAACAGTGACTACGCTATAAAATTCGAAAACATATTTCAAGAAAAAAATGAGCACTCGCTCTCTTTTTCCACTTGGTGACGATAACATCATACGCAATAGAGAGATTTTGTAAATACTACTTTGTAATGATTTTGATCAGCTCGTCCTGTCCGTGCGTGTCGCTCCGAGATAGAGCAGGGTGGCTTCGACCCTGTTTCTCACCTCGAGTTTTTCGAAAATATTCCGCACATGCGTCTTCACGGTATCGGGACTGATGAAGGTCCTGTCGGCGATTTCTTCGTTTGTCAGGCTCACGGCGATCAGTTTGAGGAGCTCAAGTTCCCTTTTGGTGAGCTTTTCAAGCTTTGTATAATCAGCTTCATTGGGGGGTATCAAATGTACGCCCGAATCATTAAGGAGGGCGTGAAATTCATCAAACACCCTGCTCACGATGGGTGCTTTAAACCAGACTTCTTCCTTATCGACGACTTTGACGCATTTCGCGATATATTGTTTCAGGTCCTTTTTCAATATAAATGCTTTGATGCCCTCCCTGACGATGCTGAGGACGCTTTCATCAACGCAGCGCTCAGCCATTATGATTACCCGTGTGTCGGGAAGGGCTTGTTTGACTGTTCGCATGTAGTTGAGATTGTAGGATGCCTCCACCCGAATCATCTCGAGGCTTACCATTAGAATGCGGGGAGCGGGGCTGTCACTTTCCGAGAAGTAACCGCGTGCTTCTGTCAGGTCCATGAATATGTGCATGATTGAGAATGACGGAGAGTCAAGGGCCTTTTCAAGGAGCTGTATCACCTTCGCATCATCTTCAACGATAATGATACTGATCGGTTCATTCGTTCCGGATGTGTTTTTAGATTCCCGCATCGGGTTATCGTCCTGTAATGTATTAAAAGCACTTGTGATATTGCCTTTGTTGCCCTGTTTAAGTCAAGAAGAAAAGCGTTTATTACGGTTACGTTATTGCTTGAAATATTAGTGTTTAAATATCTTCGCTGTGCGAAAAGCCGGATGAGTCAGGATTAAGTGGTAAATGCATGTCATTGCGAGCACGCCCATGGCGTGCGCGTCAATCTCGTTTTCAAAGTTTTTGCTGATAGCTGACAGCTTTTTTTATTCTTTCCCCAGCATAATATGGGCGAACACCTTCGCGTTGCCGACCATGTTCTCAATTCGGCACGATTCGTTCGGCTGGTGTGCCATCGAATCAAGCTTCGACCAGACAGCCACAGGATAACCCTTGAGCCTGAAATGGGCGGCCACCGTGCCGCCGCCGATACCTCCCGGAACGGCCGATATCCGGTATACATCTTCGATTGCTTCCTTGAGGGCCTCCACGACAGGGGCCTCCTCGTCGGTCGGAGGGGGCGCCTGGACCATCTGAACCGGCGTTATCTCAATCTCCACCTTGAATTTTCTTTCGATTGCGTCGGACATCGTTCTTACTTCCGCCAGGACTTCCTTGAGATCGTAAAAGGGGAGGACGCGACAGT
>CAYTUH010000100.1:0-7973 GCA_964441165.1 uncultured Syntrophaceae bacterium | reverse complement strand
AAGAATTACATCAGGGATAATATCAAGATGAAGGAGTCAGCCTTCAAAAACGGAAAAGAGATAGTGTAGTAATGTAGTCTTTGACGGCATGGGTGCATATTTTCTATTGAAAGATATTTAAAAATGAGGTTAGAAGAACTAACATCATAGCGAGATGCATGTCAATCGAATTTTAGGCATCTCTCTGAAAATGTTCCGTATAAGCCTTTTTGTACGTCAGGATTATCGTGAGAAAGACCGGCAATGGATGAAACCTATCTGCAAGAAAGAGAAGCATTTCTTTCCCGTGCCCATGATGAAATAGACCATGGGCTTTATGAAAGGGCCGTGATGCTCGCCCATGAACGTCTCAACCGTTTTCCCGGCGACATTGATTCATGGCTCGTCGTTGCGGCCTGCCATGTGCGGATGGGAAGGCTGGATGAAGCGCGGTACATCCTGGAGAAACTGGACCGGATGGTGCCCGGATGGTTTCAGATCGCCGAATGCCTCGGTGACCTCTACCGGGAAAAGGGGATGGATGACGAGGCTCTCCGGCACTATCGGCGATCGCTTGTTCTCGATGAAGGGGCGGCGGTGCGTATTGCCGCGAAAATAGCCGCCCTTGAAGGCGGGACACAGGAGGATTCCTCCCGTGACGAAGGGCCGGACCTTTCAGCCGCCACGCTTCAGACGGTGACGCTGGCCGATCTTTACATACGGCAGCGACACCTGGCAACGGCCATGGATGTCCTGCACAATGTGCTTAAACAGGACCCCTCGAACAGGGACGCACGGGAACGATTGCGTTTTGTAAAAGCGTTGATGAGCGGCAACAAGAATGCCTATGCCCTGAGTGAGCTGAATCGCTGGCTTGAAAAATTACCGAAACTGAGAAAGAAAACCGCTTCGGAGAACTATTGAGTGCCCCGTTTCCGGGTAGTTCGACGGTGCCCGGAAGGATAGGAATATAATGATGACCACAATGCTGAAGAAGAGAATCGCCCACGTTCGCTCCCGGCTGACGGAATGGGACGTCCAGGGCGTGCTCTTTTTCAATATGTCGAATATACGGTACCTCACGGGATTTACGGGGGACGAAGGTGTCCTTATTCTGGATGAACGGGAGGTACTCCTGCTGGTTGACGGCCGGTACACGACCCAGGCGCGGGATGAGTTTGCCTCCGGCAGGATTATCGAATACCGTGACAGGAACGAGGGCATAGGCCGGGTGGTTTCGGAACTTCATCTGAACGCCGTCGGGTTTGAGTCATCGCACCTCTCCTTCGATTCCTATTGTGCGCTCAGGGACAGTCTCACCGGTGCGGTTCTGAAGCCTCTCTCCGATGCCTTCGAGTCGTTACGGGCCTGCAAGGACCCCGATGAAATCGCATGCCTGAAAAAGGCCGCCCGTATTGCCGCCGATGCGCTGACATCAGTGCTTGAAAAAATGGCGCCCGGTATGGTAGAGCGCGATATTGCCTTTGCCCTTGAGACGGAAATGCGGAACAGGGGAAGTGAGAAACCTTCTTTCGATACGATTGTGGCATCGGGAGGCAATGCCGCCAAGCCCCATGCGGAGCCGGGCTATCGTGCAGTAGCAGAGGGCGAGAGTATTGTCATTGATTATGGTGCGACCTTCCGGGGATACCATTCCGATGAAACCTGCACCGTTGCGCTCGGCCATGTATCGGAGGAACTGCGCACCATTTACGGTATCGTAAAGGACGCCCACGACAGGGCTATCGATGCTGTGCGGCCGGGCATTGCCTGTACGGAAATTGACCGGATAGCCCGGTCATATATTGAAGAGAAAGGCCTGGGGCACCGTTTTTCACACGGGACCGGTCACGGGGTGGGCCTTGACGTGCACGAATATCCCCGGATCTCACCCCTCGGGAAAGGGCTTCTCAAAGAGGGAATGGTGATCACCGTTGAGCCGGGAATCTATATACCGGGACTCCTGGGTGTGCGAATCGAAGACACGGTACTGGTCAAGCGGGACGGTTGTGAAATTGTGACGAGAATGCCGAAGGACCTCACGGTGCTGTAACAGCATACCGGGGTCCCCCGGCCGATGAGTGCCGATTCATATTGAGGAGAGCAATAAAATGCGGAATGATACGGAGGAGGATGGGTGTTATGTCAGCTTTTCCTGATGACCTCTTATACAGTCGGGAACATGCGTGGATACGAGTCGATGGCAATATTGCCACGATCGGGATAACTGATTACGGGCAGGATAAACTGGGAGAAGTCTTATCCATCAAGATTCCAACCACTGATTCGTCGGTGGAGCAGGATGAACCCTTTGGGGTGATTGAGTCGGAAAAGGCCGTCGTGGAACTCATTTCGCCGATCAGTGGCGATATTATCAATGTCAATGAGGACCTGATCGATGACGTGGGGATCATCAACAGCGATCCCTATGATACGGGCTGGATGATTACCGTTGAAATGTCCGATATAAGCGAACTGGATAATCTGTTTGATTCCTTTGAATATGCCGATTACGTGGATGAAGATGAAGAGGTGGACTGACCTGCGGTGAAAGCATGGCGTCTCATTCCCTTTGCGTGCCACGATGCCTTCGAGAACATGGCCATCGATGAAGCGGTGTTGCGGTGTCATTCCGAGGAGAAAGCACCGACGCTACGATTCTATGGATGGGAACGGGAGAGCGTCTCCGTCGGCTATTTCCAGGATACGGAACGGGAACTCAACTGCCGGTTCTGTCAACAGAACCATATCGACGTCGTGCGCCGTCCCACGGGCGGTAAGGCGGTGCTTCACGGCAGTGACCTGACCTATGCCGTGGTGGCCTCAGCGTCGGATGCCTTTTTTTCGTCAAGAATCCTGGAAACATACCGCATCATCAGCGAATGTATCATCCGGGGGCTTGAGAAGGCGGGAATCAGAGCGAAGATGGTACAGGAGGGACGGCCGGTCCCTCCCGGCGGAGGAGACTGCTGTTGTTTTGCCGTGCCCGTACAGCACGAACTCTGCGTCGATGAGAGAAAGATATGCGGCAGTGCCCAGGTGCGGATGCGAAGCGCCTTTCTTCAGCATGGAAGCATTCCCATGGATTTTGATTGTGCCCGATCCCGCATGATCATGAGGCGGCACCGACAGGGCCGGGAGGAACGTCCCGATATGCTGCCGCGTTCCGTCACGTCTGTGAACGAGCAGCGCGAAGAGGGTATCGGCATTGAGGTGCTCTGTGAACATCTTGCCGGCGGGTTTGAGGAATATATGAATGTCGGACTGATTGCAGGTGAATTGCAGGGCGATGAGCAGAGGCTGAAAGAAGAATTACTGCGGACAAAATACTGCCGCCCACAGTGGAATATGAAGGGAATAGTGGTGAAATGAATGGATCTAACACGACTGGTGAAGAAAGATGTGCAGGAACAGATTGCCTACTTTATCGATGAACGGTCCTGTGCCGTAAAACTTGATGCGAATGAAAATCCCTATTCACTTTCCCCGCCCTTGATGGAGCGAATCAGCGACTGCATCGGCAGGATTTCGATGAATCGGTACCCCACCCCGGGCTCTCCGGAACTGCGATCGAAGTTCGCCGCGAAATGGGGAGTCGATGCCGACATGATTGTCATCGGAAACGGTTCCGATGAGTTGATCCAGTTACTGCTCATGACACTCGCTGCGCCGGCAGCGGGCGGGGTGGTGATTCCGGTGCCGACCTTCGGCATGTACGCCATCGCAACAGGCAATACGGGACACGGGATACTGGAAGTCCCTCTCGACGACCGGTTCGATCTCGACCTCGATGCTATAAGAGACCTGATCAGAGGCCACCGGCCTGAACTGATTTTCCTGAGCTACCCCAACAATCCCTCGGGCAACTGCTTCAGCAGGGACCGAATCGAATCGATCATCGGCGAATTTCCCGGCATCGTGGTAGTGGATGAGGCCTATTTCAATTTTTCGGGAAAGACCTTTCTCCCCGTACTCAAAGATCATGACAATCTCGTTATCCTCCGTACCCTGTCCAAGGTAGGACTGGCCGCGCTGAGGCTGGGAATTCTTGTGGCGCACCCCCGGCTGGTGGCGGAGATGAACAAGGTTCGCCTGCCCTATAATCTGAATACCCTTTCGCAGGCAATCGGCTCCCTCTATGTCGACCATGAAGCGGAATTTCTGGTCCGGGTCGAAACCATCGTGAAGGAGCGGGAGAAACTCCATGCCGCATTGACGAACATGGCGGGAATAACTCCCTATCCGACCGATGCCAATTTTATCCTTTTTAGTTGTCATGTCGATAAAGATGGTGTATATGAGACCCTTATCAAAAAGGGAATATTGATTAAACATTTTCCCGGTTCCGGCGTTTTGAAAGACTGCATGAGAGTAACTGTCGGAACAGAATATGAAAATGAGGAGTTTATACGGGCGCTTAAAAGTGCTCTCAGCGAGGAGAGTGATATAACGTAGGATGCAAATCGGGGGTGGAAGGCGGCGTACGAAGTAGTACGGAGGTCGTTCTGCCCCCTTTTTATGTGTGAGGGGAAGGAGATTCTTTCACAAACAAATTTACGATGAAAGGAAGGGATATACTTGGAAGTAAGAGTCATAGACAATGATGTAGAAAAGGCGCTTAAGATCTTAAAGAACAAGCTTTCAAAAAACGGCTTCTTCAAGGAACTCAAACTGAGGCGTGCCTATGAAAAACCCTCGGTGAGAAAGAAAAGAAAGGCTCTGGAAGCACGAAGAAGGATGGCAAAGGCGGCTCGACGGCGAAGATTTGCATAACGTCGGTTGTGCACCTCGATACACGAATGAAAGCCGTTGCATGCAGGTCCTGCGGGAAGGTATGAACGGTTCGGCCTTCACCACAATTCGTCTGCAGTTCTGCCCGTCAGCGACGGGTGTCGACTCGCATCATGGACCTGTGGTTTCCTGGAGTAGGTGATGGACGAAAAGCAATATCTTGTGGATGCCATCTCAATTGAAGAGTCCTGGCGCGTATTCCGCGTGATGGCGGAGTTTGTCGAGGCCATCGAAGAACTCTCACAGATCGGTCATGCCGTCAGCATATTCGGGTCGGCACGGGTGCGGCCGGGCGATGTAGCCTACGAGAAGGCGGAAACCCTGGCGCGGCTTCTCGCGGAAAGCGGATTCGGTGTGATTACCGGGGGCGGTCCCGGGATCATGGAGGCGGCAAACAAGGGTGCCAGCGAAGCCGGCGGCGTATCGGTGGGAATGAACATCCGTCTCCCCTATGAGCAGACGCCGAATCCTTACGCCAATGTGAGTATTGATTACAAGTACTTCTTTATCCGCAAGGTCATGTTCGTCAAGTATGCCGTCGCCTACGTCATAATGCCCGGCGGGTACGGCACCATGGATGAGTTGTTCGAGGCACTCACCCTCATTCAGACGAAACGCATCAAGAGCTTCCCCGTGGTCCTCATGGGCGGAGACTACTGGAAGGGGCTTATGGGATGGTTGAAAGACACGATGCTCCGTGAAGGCAAGATTGATGAAGAAGACCTGAATCTCGTCCAGATCATCGATGACCCCGCGCAGGTGGTAAAATACATTAAACGATTCGTTATTCTCTAAGTGTTTCGTAATATTCAGTAACCCCATATTTCCATTGCATAAAGGTGCTTCATGAACGAACAGTTGAAGGCCCTTCTGGACGATATCGTACGAGGCACCCTTCATTCCTGCTATCTCCTCTACGGTGAGGAGCAGTATCTCGTGAGAGATGCCGCTGACCGGATCATCGGGCAGCTCCTGCCCGAGGGGAGAAGTGATTTCAATTTCATCCGTATCGATGGCGAAAATGAGGATGTGGATACCATCGTAGAGATGCTCCTCACGGCGTCGCTGATTCCGGGGAGAAAAGTGATCTATGTCCGGGACACGCGCCTTTTTCATTCCAGGTCCTCCTCCGCCGCACTGATCGATGATATCATTGAAAACCTCGACAAGGACCCGCCGCGATCGGCGCGCGGGTTTCTGCTCCTGCTGGCAACGGTCGGATTGTCGCTGGACGATTTCAGGAATGACGGCTGGAGAAAGATACCGGAGCGTCAGTGGCGTGAGACCTTCCAGGATGAGAATGCCGGTGAAAGGGAGAAATGGGTTCCCCGGGTGATGGAACTCTGTGAAAGCCAGGGGTTTTCCGATTACCAGCCGCGAAAAGACACGGACCGCCTCGAGGACGCCCTGCGGGGAGGCATTCCCCAAAGCCACTCCCTGATAGTGACCGCCGGCACCGTTGACAAGAGAAAGAAACTCTACAAGGTAATTGCCGAAAAGGGCGTGGTGCTCGATTTCCCGAAAGTGAAGAGTGAAGCGAACCAGAAGATGCTCCTCAAGGACACGGTGAAGGAACTCCTGGCGCGTAACGGGAAAACCATGACCGGTGATGCCTTCATGACCCTGGGGCGGAAGACCGGTTTTTCCTTTCACGCCGCCGTCAGTGAGCTTGAAAAACTGATCGATTACACCGGGCAAAACAGGACGATCGAAAAAGAAGATGTGGAAACGCTGATCGGCCGGACAAAGGATGATTCGATCTTTGATCTCACCGACGCCATTGCACATAAAGACGTGGAAACGGCCCTGCTCACGATTCGCCGTCTCTTTGACCAGGGCCTGCATCATCTCATGATACTGACCATGATTATACGGCAGATACGCTTTCTGCTTCAGGGGAAGGTGATGCTCTGCTCCGAAATACAGGACCGGTTCAAACCGGGTATGCACTATGCTAAGTTTCAGCGCGAGGTCTACCCGCACATCAAGGCCTCGAAGGATGCCTGGGGCGCCGGAACGGGCTGGCTGGCTGGCCAGCATCCCTATGTGGTCTATAACGTGCTGGCGAATTCCGAGCGATTTTCTCTGGCGGAGCTTGCCGGCTTCATGGACGGGCTCATCGCACTCGATGTGGCCCTCAAGTCGACGGGGATCGACCCGCAGCAGGCCCTTGAGCGCACGATCATAGACATGTGCGGGACGAAGCGAAAAGAAACCGGCAGGCGGGGTCGCTGAGCGGGACGTCCTGAAGCCTGCAGCCCTATTACAGCTTCTTTACGCTTCTCAACTCCCGTTTTTTCTTTTTGGGGAGGCGCCGCGAGGGGCCTTTTTTTCGTGTATCCCCCGGTTCCCGGCGGTCACCGTCATCGTGTTCCTCATCGAGGGCAACGCCCTTGGTGAGCAGAAAGGCCTTTTCCTCTTCCTGCTGCATGCGTGCTTCGAATTCGGGAGACGATATGGCGACGGTGCCTTTTCTGGTGACCGTACCGATGATCCCCCGGTCCGATGTGACCACCAGCATTTCCTCGTTTCCGTGCATCACCATGTCTTTAATCACATCGTCGGCCTTTTCTCCCCGACGGGAAAAAATGACCGCTATACCTTCCGACCGGGAGCGTTCCTCCATCGGGGACCCCTCGATCCAGCCGTCGAATACGACGGATATCCTGTGATGTTTAAGGCGTTTGTAGTGAGCAAGCCGTCGGATCAGTTCGTTGCGGCCCTCTTCGAGACTGAATTTCTCAAACTGCCTCAGGGCGGGGGACTGCCTGATGAGATTGTAGCCGTCAACGATGATGTGCATCCTTACCCTTCCTGTTGTGAGCGGTTCCCGAATCGGGCACAGGAAAGACGGGCCGGGCGATTGGCTTCGACGCAGGCGGGGCAAAGGGTCACGAGTCCTGTTCGGCCGCCTCCTTCATGTTCCGGATAGTCCGGCCATAATTCCCGCTTCGAAAGATGGCGGAACCGGCGACAAATACGTCGGCACCGGCCTTCCCTATTCTGCCGATATTATCCTCCTTCACGCCGCCGTCGACTTCCAGCAGCACCTGCGGCGCTGTTTCGTCGATCAGTGCGCGTGCCCGCCGAATCTTCGGGATCATGCTCTCTATGAAGCTCTGTCCGCCGAAGCCGGGATTGACCGTCACGGCTTCCATCACATCCAGGCGACACCGGAGCACCTGGAGCGCTTTTTCTCCCGT
>CAYTUH010000099.1:874-7991 GCA_964441165.1 uncultured Syntrophaceae bacterium | reverse complement strand
CTTTTTTCAGCAGTTCCTCTTCTTCCGCCTTGAGCCGTGCCTCTTCTTCGACGACCTTGAGGACCGTTTTCTTTGTTCTTTGCCTGATTTCTTCGGCCTTTTTCCGGAGTGCTTCTTCGGCCTTCCTGCTGGCTTCCTCTTCCGCCTTGAGGCGGGCTTCCTCGTCGGCCACCTTCCTGGCGGCCTCTGCGATCCTTTGCCGGGACTCTTTTGCCTTTTCAAGCAGCTTGGCTGCTTCCGCTTTCAGACCGGATTCCTTTTCGGCCATCTGACGGATCGTTTCTTCCGTCTGCTTCCGTGCCTCTTCAGCCGTTCTCCGCAGTTCTTTTTCCGCGGCTATGCCCGCTTCTTCTTCAGCCCTGAGCCGTTTTGCCTCTTCGGAGACCTTGAGGGCCGTTTCTTCGGCTTTTCTACGGGCATCCTCGGCCTTTTTTCTAAGCTCCCCTTCCGTCCGTTTGCTGGCTTCTTCTTCGTCTCGGAGTCGTGCTTCTTCTCGGGCCATTATCAGGACGGCCTCTTCGGCCTTTTTCCTTGCGATATCGACCTTTTCCCGCAGCTCTTCTTCGGTGCGCTTGCGTGCTTCGACTTCTGCCCTGAGCCGTTCCTCCTCTTCGGCCACCTTGCGGGCCGCTTCCTCGGTGCGGCGCCGCGCTTCCTCGGCTTTTTGGCGCAGTTCCTCTTCGGCGTGCCGGATCGCCGCTTCTTCCGCCTTAAGCCGTTCTTCCTCCTCGGCTACTTTTCGTGCGGCCTCTTCAGCCCGGCGACGGGCATCTTCGGCCTTTGCGAGCAGTTTTTTCTCTTCGACCTTGAGCCGTTCCTCCTCCTCAGCCATTTTCCAGACCATTTCCTCGGCTCGCTGCCGGGCCTCTTCAGCCTTGCGCTTCAGTTCTTCCTCTGCCCGTCTTCCTTCTTCTTCTTCGGTCTTCAGCCGGGTCTCTTCTTCGGCGATGCGCCGCGCCGTCTCTTAGGTTCTATGACGTGCCTCGTCAGCGCTCTGCTGAAGTTCAAGCTCCTCTGCCTTGAGGCGTGCCTCCTTCTCGGCCATCGTCCTGATCGCGTCGCCGATTTTCCGCCGGGTCTCTTCGGCCTTATTCTTCAGGGCCTCTTCGGCGCGGATGATTGCGTCCTCTTCCTTCTTCAGACGTGCTTCTTCGTCGGCCATGCGCGTGGCCATTTCTTCCATTCTCCGCCGGGTGTCCTCGGCTTTCCTGCGCAGATCCTCTTCTTCCTGCTTGAGCCGCACCTCCTCGAGGGCTCTCTGCTTCGCCTCCTCGGCTTTCTGCCGCAATTCCTCCTCGGCACGCAGACGGCCCTTTTCCTCCTCATTGAGCCGTTCCTCCACCTCGGCAATCCGCCGGGCCGTTTCCTCGGTCTTCCGCCGGGCATCCTCGGCCTTTTCCCGCAGGTCTTCCTCTTCCTGCTTCAGCCGGGTTTCTTCCTCGATCATCTGCCGGGTGGCTTCCTCGACCTTTCGACGGGCCGCTTCGGCTTTTTCGATGGCCGCTTCCTCGGCCCTCAGTTTCGCCTCCTCCGCGGCCAGACGCCTCGATGCCTCTTCCGTCCGCTGCCGGGCAATCACGGTTTTCTTACGCAGGTCCTCTTCTTCGGCCTTGAAGCGTGCTTCTTCGAGGGCGAGTTTTCCGGCGGCCTCCTCGGCAAGGCGGCGTGCTTCTTCGACCTTTCGCCGGGCTTCGTCCTTCTTGGCCGTTCCCTGCTCCCATTCGCCTTCGAATTTTGTTCCCTCGGGTGAAATAAAGACACCACGGCCGTGGGGAAGGGAATGCCGCCATTCGCCGGAATAGCTGCTGCCGTCGGGCCAGGTGAAGATGCCGAGGCCTTGGAGATGTCCTTTGAAGAATTCCCCTTCATACCGGCTGCCGTCGGGCCAGATGAAGGTCCCCGTGCCCTGGTAGTCAGGGTCTCCCCATGTCAGGGTGTAACGCAGTTCTTCTGTGTTTTCACGTATCAGCATGAATTGTTATATTTGGAAGAAACTCCTTTTCGTTTGACGGGAGTATAAGAAAAAGGAAAGGTGTGCGTCAATCAAAAATGGTGTGAAGTTGGTCATACAAGTCTTCGGGGAATTGTTGACCCGCCGTTGCGGCCGGAACTTGTCAAAGTTGGGAAATCAGAGTATAGGGGTTCGCCATGAAAACGATTTCGATACGGGACGCCCGTCCGGACGAGCTTCCCCTGCTGTACGAACTCAATCAGGCCCACCTGCCTCACCTGGGAGCACTTACCCCCGGTGAACTGACCTGCCTTTTCGAGCAGGCGGCCTATTGCCGCGTCGTCGAGGTAGAGGAGGGGATTGCCGGTTTTCTGATCGCCCTGGAGCCCGGGGCGGATTACGGGAGTCCCAATTTTCTCTGGTTCAGAGAGCGGTACGAAACCTTTGTCTATATCGACCGGATTGCCGTTGCCGCGGCGGCACGGCGGCGCGGGATCGCGTCCCTTCTCTACGGCGATCTCGAGGCATTCGCGCGGCGGCGGAACATTCCTCTCATGACCTGCGAGTATAATCTCGTGCCCGAAAATACGGAATCGCGCATCTTCCATCGCTGCTATGGATTCAGCGAAGCGGGCAGGCAGCAGACGGAAGAAGGCAGGAAGCTCGTCTCGTTGCAGTGCAAAGAGGTGAAATAGGTGGAGCCCGCCTTCCTTCAATCAGCGATGTTGCATATCTCCTTCACGTTTTCCATCTGCCGGAGCAGGTCGTAGTTCCGCAGTACCTCGAGCCTGTTCGTTTCAGGCGTTCCCACGGCACATATGGCGCTGGAGAGGAAGTAGCCGCCAAAACGGGATGCCGTGAGTTCCTGGATGAAGTAGAGGAGCTTGAGCCGGTCCTCCGCGGGTCTATCGCTTTTCCCTTTGAAGTATTTTTCCATGAGCGGCCGCGTTGCTTCGTTGCGGAAGTCTGCCTCGTCGGGCATGGTGGTGACGGCGCCGCCTGCTATTTCCATGAGCATACCGAGAAATTCGACGAACCGCAGCCGGGTGTGATAGAGACCGGCATTGCTGATGGAGATGTCGGGGATCGGGATGCCGCCCGGATGATCGACGGAATTGGCAACGGCTCCGAGGACGCATCCCCAGCCGATGTTTGAAGTGATCATCATGTCGTTGAGCTTGCTCCGGATGTGACTCGCCTTCGAAATGCCATTATAGTCGGCGATGAGGGCCGCCGCACCGGCGATCATGTCGATGCGCGCCGAGATGCAGGTGGCCTTGACAGGCCGCCCGTAGGACGAGAAATAGTGGATGAAGCGGTCGGTGAATTCCCATTCCCCCGCCATGAAGACGTTTTCCCAGGGAACAAAGACGTTGTCGAAGATGGTGAGACACTCCAGCATGTTATGGCGGGTGCTGGCGGGGTTCGTCATGGCTGTGGCGTCGATGGGGCAGGGGGAAGGGCGGGTGATGAAGGTGATGCCCCTGGTGTCGATGGGGACGGCGAAGGCGACGGCGTAGTTGCTGTCTTCCTCGCTCAGAACACCCCCCGGTGCACAGAAGATGTAGTGTGCCAGGGGCGCGTTCGATGTATGCATTTTCGCGCCGTTGACGACGATTCCCTCCGGTGTCCTTTCGACGATGCGAAGGTGGAGATCGGGATCAGCCTGCGCGCTCGGTTTCAGGGAGCGGTCGCCCTTCGGGTCCATGACTCCCAGGCAGAATCGCAGGTCATCACGCTGCAGCTTTGTGAAAAATTCCCTGAGGTGGTCCTGGTAATGCGTGCCCTTTGCCTGGTCGATGTCGCAGGTGGTGGCCTGGAAAACGCAGGGTCCGATGCCCATGCAGAAGGAGCAGAAGTTCTTCGCGTTGTTCCGTTTCATGACCTGCAGGAGTTTGACCAGTTCCGCTCTGTCTTTCCTGATATGGGTCCAGAAGCTGACTTCTTCGTTGACAAGGGGCGACCAGCAGACAAAATCGTCCCGCTTTTCCGGGTCGTTGGCCCAGTCATAGAATTTGCACATTTCCTTCAACGATGCCTGAAAGTATCTGCTTGTGGTGACATCCTCCACTTTTTCACCGGCGATGTAGACGGTGGGGGTGAGTCGTTGAATGCTTTCCAGGTATTGGGCGCTCGTTTTGATACCCATGAAGGGGTTCCTCCTGTCGGAATGTATGGGGGCGGATCATGATGCCGTGATCAGTACCGGTCCGGTTATTGACCCGCCAAGGTGAATTCCTGCTCAATGTCCCGCTTTCCATGCGACGACAGGACACTCCTGTCCGCTGTCATGCCGCAGCGGCCGGCGGGAATCATCTGGTGTTGATAATGTCCAGTATCAGAAAGAAGAATCCCACGACGGAGAAGATCCCTATTTGAATGTTCAGCATGATGAGGCTGAACTGGTCTTTGCCGGTCGTCAGGACCCCCAGCTTTTCGGGGATTGCTTCATAGAGTACGTTCAGGAAAATGGAATTGATGATGATGAGCCAGAGGAGGACGGTTCCGATTATTGCAAAAGTCCGGTCGGGACTGATCTGATACAGTTTAAGGGCGACAAAAAGGGTTATCACTCCCAGTACCGCGGCTATGGTGGTGACTGCCGGTGACCTGAGCACGATTCCCAGGATGATGATCCAGCCGATACCGCCGATGGTGGCGCCGACGATTCCCCAGAATGCGCCTTTTCCCTGTGGATGTTCCATGTGTCGCCGTCCTTTCCTGTCAGAGTGTTCCCCTTTCCCTTTCCGAGCCGATGGGGAGGGTCCCCGTCGTTGATCCTCCGGGAGCTGTCGCGAATTGCTTTAGCTGTTTTGATGTTCTTCTCTGAGAAGGTCCGTTACCGTTTTTACGGGATTAAAGGTGATGAGCGGCACTTCGACAAAGACCGTGTTCCATCGCGCCATTGAACCGTTCCAGAGTCCGGGGAGTTCCAGTGCCTTGAGTGTCTCGCCCTTGAAAGATTTCTCGGTGACCAGGTACGTGTCGGGGTCAACGTAGTTCTCAAGGTTAAAGTGCCGTCCCCGGTGGTCCGTCACTCCGCAGACAAGGTCCACGGGACTGAAGTGGGTTGACGATTCCCATATCGCTATCTGTTCGCGGGGCCTTGCGTCGACCTGGGCCTTTTCGATGATCTGCAGTGACTGGGTTCCGTCGCCTTCGTTGATCCAGAAGGGACCCCCTCCCGGCTCGCCGACGTTCCTTACCATGCCGCAGATCCGGAGAGGCCGGTCGAGACGGTCAATCAGGAACTTTCGTTTCTCTTCCGTCGTGCTGCCGCTGTAGTGCCCGGAGAAGGAGGCAAGAAGCCGTTCTTCACAGAAACCCCTTATCTCGGCAAGCCTGCCTTCATCAGTGGCACTTTCCTCGAGGGTCCGGCGGTGTTCGAATATTTCACGCTGCAGTTCGAGCAGATAGCCGCCCAGCAATTTCTTGTACAGGACCGTGGGTTCCCTGAGTCTGTCCGGCACCACGTTGTCTATGTTCCTGATGAAGATGACGGGGGCTTCCAGCGTGTTGAGGTTTTTCAACAATGCCCCGTGTCCTCCCGGTCTGAAGAGGAGATTGCCCTTGTCGTCACGAAAGGGGTTGCCGTCGCCGTCGACGGCGATGGTGTCCGTCGAATGATGCTGGACTGAAATCGAGATGTCGAAGGCGGTATTGAATGCCTTTTCATAGTGCGGCCGCACCAGGTGAATGAATCGCTCGATCGACGACCGGTGCTCCTCGGAGACGGTGAAGTGGAGCCTGCTGATGCCGCGGCCGTCACGCACGTAGAGCGCCGCTTCGACGAGGTGCTCTTCCAGGGAGGTGCGGCTCTCGTCCCCGTAGGCATGAAAGGGGAGAAGTGCCTTGGGGATCCGGGCGTAATCCAATCCCTCCGGGCCGAGGGCGAGGTCGAGGATGTCGCCGACCCTCTTTTCCTCGATGAGTGTTCCGAGGTCCATCCCCTGTTTGGCGGCGGCTGCCTTCAGATTGCCGTAAAAGCCGTATCGGGGGATATTATCGAGTGTCCCGGCGACAATCCCTTCGTCGGGGTTGTCTTCATCGCGGAGGGCGAACCAGTCTTTGAACATCCTGCTGGCGGCACCGGAAGCGGGTACGAACTTGAGCACGACGGTCTTCAGCATTTCTTTTTCATAGTACATGATGAGGTCGTCGTGGTGGGCTTCAGCGATTTGCAGGATTCCGTCGCCGACGGTGCAGGGCCTGTTCAGAGACAGGGGCACGTACTTCCGGGCAAAGGTTGCAAGCTGCCTTCTGACGGCTTCTTCGGTCAGTTCCTTCTGCGCGATACATTCAAGGTCCCGGCCGGTGAAGATGAACCCAGACATCGGAAATTTTCCCTCCTCGCTCTCCCTGTAACATGAAAAGAAGGATGCGTCGATAGTTAATAAAACAGCTATTTCTTATTGCTTGACAATTTTTTCAACTTCCATCTATATTGAACCCGTCTTGAGGTATCATCGCGAACAGCGTGTCATTAATCAAAAACAGCAATCATAAAAAAGAGCGTCTGCCGCTCAATTAAGAAAACGATTAAGAAAAGGGTGAAGGAGTAAATGTATGGCGAAAATTGACGCATTTTTCAAGCTAATGCATGAGCAGGGTGCATCGGACCTCCATCTGATCGCCGGCCAGCAGCCGGTGATCAGGATGCGAGGGGACATGGAGCGAGTGAAGTACAATGTGCTTGATAATGATGAGCTGCGCTCGATGCTCTACGAAATCACTCCGGAACATAAGATAAAACAGTTCGAGGAAACGGGGGACGTCGACTTCGCCTACGAAGTTCCCGGCCTTGCCCGCTATCGTGCGAACTATTTTCAGCAGAAGTTCGGGCTGGGAGCGGTCTTCAGGGAGATTCCGAGCAAGATCCAGTCGTCGCAGCAGTTGGGCCTTCCGTCGGTAATCACCAAACTGGCGTCACTTCCCAGGGGACTCGTCCTGGTGACCGGTCCCACGGGAAGCGGAAAATCGACGACCCTGGCGGCAATTATCGATGAAGCCAACCGCACGCGGAAAGACCATATCATTACCATCGAGGACCCCATTGAATTTGTCCATGAAAGCCAGAGCTGCGTGGTGAATCACCGGGAAGTGGGTGTCCATACGCAGTCCTTTTCGGCGGCGCTCCGGGGCGCCCTGCGTGAAGATCCCGATGTC
>CAYTUH010000099.1:0-864 GCA_964441165.1 uncultured Syntrophaceae bacterium | reverse complement strand
CTCGGGAGCCCTGAAGGCTTTGGTGACCAAATATCCCGATATCATCCTGGTGGGTGAGTTGCGCGACCTTGAAACCATTTCACTCGCCGTCGAAGCGGCGGCTACGGGACACCTCGTCTTCGGGACGGTCCATACCACCAGTGCCGCGAAGACGGTGGATCGTGTCATCGAGGTATTTCCTCATGCCGAGCAGCAGCAGATACGGTCGACCCTTGCCGACGGGATCAGGGCCGTCATTTCGCAGGTGCTCTTCAAGCGTGTCGATAAACCGGGCCGTGTGGCGGCTCTCGAAATCATGATCGCGACGCCGGCGGTTCGAAACCTCATTCGTGAATCGAAGACCTTCCAGATTCCCTCGATGATTCAGACGGGAAAGAAATACGGCATGCAACTGCTTGACGATGCCGTCATGGACCTCCTGAACAGGGGTATCGTCAGTGCCGACGAGGCCTACACCAAGGCAAACGATAAGGGGAAATTCAGGGCATTCCTGAAGACGCCTCCCAGTGATTTTACGGAGATGTAATCCGGATTTGAAACGGTTACAAAGGGGACAGCGATGAGAAGACAGGAAATTGATTACATACTCGGCAAGATGCTTGATTCGCATAACAACGTATCGGACCTGAATATTACCGTGGGAAAACCCTTTCAGGTCGAAAGCGCGGGACAGCTGAAACCGGTGGATCTCGATCCGCCTCTGTCACGATTGACGCCCTTTCAGACGGAGATATTCGCCCTGAATCTGATCAATCGCGATCGCCGCCTCATGGAATTTCTCATTCACGAGGGTTCATGCGATTCGTCCTACGAACTGATCGGGCGGGCACGTTTCAGGGTCAACATCTTCTCGCAGAGCGGACA
>CAYTUH010000098.1:0-8002 GCA_964441165.1 uncultured Syntrophaceae bacterium | reverse complement strand
GAAGAGGCTTGGTAAAATTCTGGGACCTCGCGGTCGGATGCCGAAGCCCAAGGTGGGAACGGTAACCTTTGACGTCAAGAACGCCGTTCAGGAACTGAAGGCCGGCAAGGTCGAGTTCCGTGTGGAACGGGCTGGAATCGTCCATAGTCCCGTGGGAAAAGTGTCCTTCGGGTCTGAAAAACTGGTAGATAATATTCTTGCGTTGATCGATACGATTGTAAAGTTGAAACCTGCGTCGAGTAAGGGAACATATCTCAAGACCATTTCACTCTCCACCACCATGGGGCCGGGCGTCAAAGTGGATACGGTGGATGTCAGGAACACTTTAAGAACAGGTTAAGCAGCAGGATAGGGTAACAGCAAGTCAGAGACAGCAGGTACAGGGCGTTTAATCGACTTTAAGATCGGCCTGCCGAGACAGTCAAGGTGTTTTATATTTCTTCCTGTATAGCGGTCTGACTTTCAAGTTATTTCAAAGATTAATGAAGTAGTATTCGACAAGAACATATTGAAAGGAGGCCAGATATTGGATCGAAGCGCCAAGGAACAAGTAGTTGCCGAACTTCGTGAAAAACTGAAAAATACGAAATTGGCCATTCTTGCAGACTACAAAGGCATGAAGGTGAAGCAGATGACCGAGTTGCGTAACGAGTTACGCAAGGCGGACAGCGAGATGACGGTCGTCAAAAATAACCTTCTGAACATTGCGATGCAGGATTCCGATTTCACCCCGCTCGGCGATCATTTAAAGAATCCCCGGGCGATTATCATGAATTACGGTGACGTGGTAGAGCCGACGAAAGCACTGGTCGAGTTTGCCAAGAAGAATGCCGAACTGGAGATTATTACCGGTATTCTCGACGGTAAGCTGCTGACCCCGGACCAGATCAAGGTCCTTGCCGAATTGCCGAGCAAGGATGTTCTGATTGCGAAATTCCTCTCTCTGCTGGTGGCGGTGCAGACACAGCTTGTGACCGTTCTCAGCGGCGTGCCCAGAAGTTTCGTGCAGGTGCTTGAGGCATATCGATTGGAAAAAGAAGAAGAAAATTAATCTTATACAGGAAGGGATACGAGAAATGGCAGCAGAAAAGAAAATCACGAAGGAAGATGTCGTACAATTTATTGAACAGATGACAGTGCTTGAACTGTCGGAGCTGGTAAAGGAATTGGAAGAGAAGTTTGGTGTTTCCGCAGCGGCGCCGGTAGCGGTCGCGGCAGCGGGACCGGCGGCAGCGGCGGCTCCGGTTGAAGAAAAAACGGAATTTGATGTTATATTGACGGGATACGGCGAACAGAAGATTCAGGTTATCAAGGTTGCACGTGCAGTGACGGGTCTGGGTCTGAAAGAAGCCAAGGAACTTGTTGAAGGCGTTCCGAAAGCCGTCAAAGAGGGCGTTTCGAAAGACGAAGCCGGGGATATCAAGGCGAAGCTGGAAGAAGTCGGTGCAACCGTGGAGATTAAGTAACGCCACAACTTACCCTTTAAAACATATCCATGGGCGATAGCTCATGACAAGGGGTGCAATGGAAACATACAGAAAAAACTTTGGTCGTATAAAAAAGATTGTTGAGATCCCGAATCTCATTGAAATACAGAAAAAGTCTTACGCAAAGTTTCTTCAGGCCGGTGTTCCTCCCGAGCAGAGGGGAAATTTCGGCCTTCAGGGGGCTTTCAAAAGTGTTTTTCCTATCGTCGATTTCGGTGGGAAATGTTCACTGGAATTCGTGAGTTACAAGATAGGAACGCCCCGGTACGACGTCAAGGAATGTACCGAAAAGGGGATGACTTTCAATGCGCCTTTGCGAATTGTGGTAAGACTCGTTGTGTTCGATAACGGCCGTGGAAGCGAGCCGAAAATTATCAGGGACATCAAGGAACAGGAAATATACTTCGGTGAGATTCCCCTGATGACCGAAAACGGTACCTTCAACATCAACGGTACCGAGCGGGTTATTGTAAGCCAGCTTCATCGTTCGCCGGGCATCTTTTTCGACCATGACAAGGGAAAAACGCATGCGAGCGGAAAACTGATCTATTCCGCACGCATTATTCCCATCAGGGGCTCCTGGCTGGATCTTGAATTCGATCCGAAGGATATCCTCTATGCACGAATCGACAGGCGGCGAAAAATGCCCGTGACCATTCTGCTTCAGGCCATGGGCTATTCGTCGGAGGATTTGATGCGCTACTTCTACCGCATCGAACGGGTCTTTTTGAGGGACGGGAAAATGTACCTCGCTGTCGATGATGCGCTGCTCGGTGAAAAATCGCCGGAAGACATACGAGATGAAAAAAGTGACGAGATGATCATCAAGAAGGGCCGGAAGATTTCCAAGGTTGCCCTGAAAAAGATGGTTGATGCGGGTATTGATACGGTTGAAGTGAGCGGGGAGTATATCGTCGGTAAAGTTCTGGCGGCCGATATCAAAGATCCCGAGGGAGACGGGACACTCTTCAAGTGCAATGACGAACTGACCAGTGAAAGCGCTGCCCTGCTCTTGGAAAAGGGGATCGACGAGATCCATCTGATCCAGCTCGATGAGGAAGGGACAAACGCCTATATCAGAAACACTATGGTGCTGGATAAAATTGATTCTCAGCAAGATGCGATCATCGACATTTACCGTAGGCTAAGGCCCAGTAATCCGCCCACTCTCGAGACGGCGCAGAAGTTCTTCAACAGCCTTTTCTTTAATCCCGACAGCTATGACCTCTCCGATGTGGGACGGGCCAAGATCAATTATAAACTTCGCCTGCGGGACGTGTCCACCGACATCGGCATCCTCCGGAAGGAAGACGTCATGGAGGCGGTGCGCTATCTCATCAACCTCAAGAACGGCATGAACGAATACAGTGTCGATGATATCGACCATCTGGGAAACCGGCGGATTCGGTCCGTCGGAGAACTAATCGAAAACCAGTACCGCATCGGTCTCGTACGCATGGAACGAGCCATCAAGGAAAAGATGAGCCTTCTTGACGTGGAGACCATGATGCCTCATGACCTGGTGAACGCGAAACCGGTGACGGCCGTGGTCAATGAATTTTTCGGCAGCAGCCAGCTGTCGCAGTTTATGGATCAGACGAACCCGCTCTCCGAAGTGACCCATAAGCGGCGTCTCTCCGCGCTCGGTCCGGGTGGTCTGACCCGGGAACGGGCAGGCTTTGAGGTCAGGGACGTCCATAATACCCATTACGGAAGGGTCTGTCCGGTGGAAACGCCTGAAGGTCCCAATATCGGTCTTATCGTGTCGCTCAGTACCTATGCCCAGGTGAATGATTTCGGTTTTATCGAGACACCCTCCGTCGAGGTGAAGGACGGGAAGGTCCTCAGTGATATCGTCTACCTGACGGCTATCGAAGAGGAAGACCATGTCATCGCCCAGGCGGACAGTCCCCTCGATGCGAAGGGGAAGTTCACCGACAAACTGGTGACGGCCAAAAAGGGTGGTGACTACGTGACGGTTGATCCGAAGGAAATAACCCTCATGGACGTGTCGCCCAATCAGCTGGTGAGCGTTGCCGCGGGGTTGATACCCTTCCTGGAACATGACGACGCCAACCGCGCCCTCATGGGATCAAACATGCAGCGTCAGGCAGTGCCCCTGATGAAGCCCGAGGCGCCCCTTGTGGGGACCGGCATGGAAGCGGTTGTCGCCCGGGATTCGGGAACGGTGGTTGTTGCCGAGCGTTCCGGTGTCGTGGAAGATGTGGACGCATCACGTATCGTCATCAAATGCGACGAGATAGAGAAGGAAGGCTTTGGCACGGGTGTCGATATCTATAACCTCATCAAATACCGCCGTACGAACCAGAATACCTGTTTCAACCACAAGCCGATCGTGAACAAGGGCGAACGGGTCCGGAAGGGTGATATCATTGCCGACGGGGCCTCCACCGACAATGGCGAACTTGCACTGGGGCGGAATGTCCTGGTGGCCTTCATGTCCTGGGGCGGTTATAACTACGAAGATTCGATCCTGGTAAGCGAACGCATCGTGAAGGACGATATCTATACGTCGGTGCATATCGAGGAGTTTGAGACGGTTGCACGGGATACGAAACTCGGCAAGGAAGAGATCACCAGGGATATTCCCAACGTCGGTGAAGAGGCGCTTCGAAACCTCGACGACAGCGGTATCGTCAGGATGGGCGTATCCGTCAAGGCGGGGGACATCCTGGTCGGCAAGGTAACGCCGAAAGGCGAGACCCAGTTGTCGCCGGAGGAAAAACTTCTGCGGGCCATCTTCGGTGAAAAGGCCGGTGATGTCCGGGATACGTCGCTGCGAGTTCCGCCCGGTGTCGAGGGTATCGTAATCGACGCGAAGATTTTCAGCAGAAAAGGTGCGGAAAAAGACAGCCGTGCCCAGATGATGGAAGACGAGGATATACAGAGCCTGCTGAAGGACCGGGATGATGAAATCAAGATCATTACCGATAATGTCAGGAAAAAGATTGTCGATCTCCTCGTGGGGAAAACCGCCGTTTCACGGCTGGTCGATCCCAAAAAGAGGAAGGTGCTCCTGAAGAAAGGTGAAACGATCACCGCGGAACTCCTGAGCGCCGTTTCCTTCGATCTCTGGGGTGAGATCGCCATCGACGACTATGAGACGGAAGAAAAAATACAGACGATCAGCACGAACCTCGCGAAAAAGATAGAGGATGTAGAGGCATACTTTGCCGAACGGATCGAAAAATTGAAGACGGGTGATGAACTTCCCCCCGGTGTCATAAAGCTGGTGAAAATCTACGTTGCCATCAAGAGGAAGCTCTCCGTGGGCGACAAGATGGCGGGACGGCACGGAAACAAGGGCGTTCTGTCGAGGATTCTGCCCGAAGAGGACATGCCCTTCTTTGAGGACGGCACGCCGATCGATATCATTCTGAATCCGCTTGGGGTTCCCTCTCGTATGAATGTGGGCCAGATCCTTGAAACTCATCTTGGATGGGCGGCGAAGGAACTGGGTGAAAAGCTGCAGGAGATGATCGAACATAAGTTTAAAGTGGATTCCGTGAAGAAAGAGTTAAAGAAGATATATTCCTCCGATGAATTCGACAAATTCATCGATGGCACGGGAGTCGGAGAAATAGAAAAACTGGTCGGACGCCTGAAAAAGGGAATTCCCATGGCAACGCCCGTCTTTGACGGAGCCCAGGAAGATGAAATAAAGAAAATGCTTGCCATGGCCGGGCTCCCCGAGGTAGGCCAGGTGACACTTTACGACGGCAGGACGGGAGAACCTTTCGATCAGCAGATTACCGTGGGCATGATCTACATGTTGAAACTCCATCACCTGGTGGACGACAAGATCCATGCACGGTCTATCGGTCCCTATTCTCTCGTGACGCAACAACCCTTGGGTGGAAAGGCGCAGTTCGGAGGCCAGAGGCTCGGTGAAATGGAAGTCTGGGCTATCGAGGCCTACGGAGCTGCCTATTCGTTACAGGAGTTTCTCACCGTCAAATCCGATGATGTGGCGGGGAGGACACGGATGTATGAGGCAATTGTTAAAGGTGAACATACGCTGGAACCTGGGCTGCCGGAATCTTTCAATGTTCTGGTCAAGGAACTGCAGGGCCTTGGTATTGATGTGGAATTGATTGAGGATGAATAAGGCGCCGACGGACAGCCCTTTATGGGTAAATTACAGGGAATAAAGGGAGAATAATCCAGTGGAAGATATTTACGGTTTTTTTGAAAAACCAAAAGACCCAATACGGTTCAACGCGATCCAGGTATCGCTCGCCTCACCGGAAAAGATCACTTCGTGGTCCCACGGCGAGGTAAAAAAACCGGAAACGATAAATTACCGGACCTTCAAGCCGGAACGGGACGGTCTCTTCTGTGCAAAAATCTTCGGTCCCGTCAAGGACTACGAATGTCTCTGCGGCCGATACAAGCGCATGAAGCACCGGGGGATGGTTTGTGAAAAATGCGGCGTTGAGGTGATCCAGTCGAAGGTGCGCCGGGTTCGCATGGGACATATCGTTCTTGCGGCGCCGGTGGCACACATCTGGTTTCTCAAGAGTCTGCCCAGCAGGATCGGAAATGCACTCGATCTGACGCTCAAACAGCTGGAGAAGGTGCTCTATTTCGAATCGTGGATTGTGCTCGATCCGAAGGATACCCCCCTGAAAAAGAAAGATCTCCTTTCCGAAGAGGAATACATCGAAGCGCGTGAAACTTACGGAAACGGCAGCTTTAAGGCGGGTATCGGTGCCGAGGCGGTTCGTGAACTGCTGGAGGAGATCAACCTTGAAGAGCTGGACCGGGAGCTTCGTGTTGAACTCACGGAAGCCACTTCCGACACCAAACGGAAGAAACTGGTAAAACGGCTGAAGGTTATCGAGGCACTGAAAAAGTCGGGCAACAGGCCGGAGTGGATGATACTGACGGTACTTCCCGTCATTCCGCCCGATCTTCGTCCGCTGGTTCCGCTTGACGGAGGACGTTTCGCCACCTCGGACCTGAACGACCTGTACCGCCGGGTCATCAACAGAAACAACCGCTTGAAACGGCTTCTCGAATTAAACGCCCCCGAGATCATTATCCGCAACGAAAAACGCATGGATGTGCTCTTCGACAACGGCCGAAGGGGGAGAGCCGTTACCGGCTCGAACAAGCGACCGCTCCGGTCCCTTTCGGACATGCTGAAGGGAAAACAGGGGCGGTTCCGCCAGAATCTGCTGGGGAAACGTGTTGACTATTCGGGCCGATCCGTTATTACCGTCGGACCCAACCTGCGGTTGCATCAGTGCGGCCTTCCGAAAAAGATGGCGCTGGAGCTGTTTAAACCCTTTATCTACAACCGCCTTGAAGCGAAGGGTTTCGTAACGACGGTGAAGAGCGCCAAGAAAATGGTGGAACGGGAAGATCCGCAGGTCTGGGATGCCCTGGACGAGGTGGTTCGCGAGTATCCCGTTATGCTGAACCGGGCGCCCACCCTTCACAGGCTCGGCATTCAGGCCTTTGAACCCGTGCTGATCGAGGGCAAGGCGATTCAGCTTCACCCCCTCGTTTGTGCCGCCTTTAATGCCGACTTTGACGGTGACCAGATGGCCGTTCACGTGCCCCTCTCCATCGAGGCGCAGGTCGAGGCGCGGTGCCTGATGATGTCCACCAACAATATCCTGTCGCCGGCAAACGGAAAGCCGATTATCATCCCTAGTCAGGACATCGTTCTGGGCATCTACTACATGACCAGAACCCGCGAGTATGCCAAGGGCGAAGGGATGACCTTCGCCGACACCGAGGAAGTCCGGAAGGCCTTTGATGCGGGTGTGGTTGGCCTCCATGCGGCGGTCAAGGTCAGGATGAACGGATCGCTGGTTGATACGTCGGTGGGGCGGGTGCTCCTCTTTGAGGTCATGCCCGAGGAGGCTCCCTTCGAGGTCATCAACAAGGTGATGAACAAGAAGGAACTGGCGAATCTCATCGATTACAGCTACCGGAATTACGGTGCCAAGAAAACGGTTATCCTTGCCGATCAACTGAAGGATATCGGCTTCAAGTACGCGACAGTATCGGGGCTCTCAATTTCGATCAGCGATATGGTGGTCCCCGCCAGTAAAGAGGACATTGTCGACAAGGCAAAAATGGACGTCCTCGAAATTCAGAAACAGTATATGGACGGTCTGATTACCGACGGTGAGCGCTACAATAAGGTCATCGATATCTGGGCTCATGCAACGGAAAAAGTTGCCGATGAGATGCTCCGGGATATCGGCCTGGAAGAAAGAATCGGTCCCGACGGTCTGAAAAAGGAAGTGGAGAGCTTCAACTCGATTTATATGATGGCCGACTCGGGTGCCAGGGGCAGTGCCGCACAGACGCGGCAGCTCGCCGGTATGAGAGGCCTGATGGCAAAGCCCTCGGGTGAAATCATCGAGACACCCATTACGGCAAACTTCAGGGAAGGGCTTTCCGTGCTCCAGTACTTTATTTCAACCCACGGCGCCCGGAAGGGCCTCGCGAATACGGCACTGAAAACGGCGAATTCG